>OZ260076.1:3037500-3309694 GCA_965284335.1 Tabrizicola sp.
ACTCTAGCTTTGCACTGGCATCAGGATTGTGATGTGCAGGATAGGTGGTAGGCATTGAAACCGGGACGCCAGTCTCGGCGGAGCCTCCCTTGAGATACCACCCTTCGCACTCTTGATGTCTAACCGCGGCCCGTTATCCGGGTCCGGGACCCTGCATGGTGGGGAGTTTGACTGGGGCGGTCGCCTCCTAAACAGTAACGGAGGCGCGCGATGGTAGGCTCAGACCGGTCGGAAATCGGTCGTTGAGTGCAATGGCAGAAGCCTGCCTGACTGCAAGTCTGACAAGACGAGCAGAGACGAAAGTCGGTCATAGTGATCCGGTGGTCCCAAGTGGGAGGGCCATCGCTCAACGGATAAAAGGTACGCTGGGGATAACAGGCTGATGATGCCCAAGAGTCCATATCGACGGCATCGTTTGGCACCTCGATGTCGGCTCATCTCATCCTGGGGCTGGAGCAGGTCCCAAGGGTATGGCTGTTCGCCATTTAAAGAGGTACGTGAGCTGGGTTTAGAACGTCGTGAGACAGTTCGGTCCCTATCTGCCGTGGGTGTAGGAGACTTGAGAAGAGTTGCCCCTAGTACGAGAGGACCGGGGTGAACGAACCACTGGTGGACCAGTTATCGTGCCAACGGTAGTGCTGGGTAGCTATGTTCGGACAGGATAAACGCTGAAGGCATCTAAGCGTGAAGCCCCCTTCAAAACAAGGTCTCCCTTGAGAGCCGTGGAAGACCACCACGTCGATAGGCCAGAGGTGTAAGTGCAGTAATGCATTCAGCTGACTGGTACTAATTGCTCGATAGGCTTGATTTGATCCAGTAACAGCAAGGTTACGGAAAAATCAAAAGCAACACATGCTCGCCAAAAGGCGAGATAGACTTGGAACAACACTGATGTAAGCCGCAAAATCCCCCAAGGAACAGCGGCTTGTCTCTTCTTCGGTTTGGTGGCTATAGCACGAGCAAAACACCCGATCCCTTCCCGAACTCGGCCGTTAAGTGCCGTCGCGCCAATGGTACTGCGTCTTAAGACGTGGGAGAGTAGGTCACCGCCAAACCTAAAAAGAGACAACTCCCTAAAAACGATCCAAAATACCCTTCCATATCAAATCCCGGAAGGGAACCAGCGCGGGGTGGAGCAGCCCGGTAGCTCGTCAGGCTCATAACCTGAAGGCCGCAGGTTCAAATCCTGCCCCCGCAACCAAAAACATAAAAGAAATCAGACGCTTAGTAGCCCAGTAAAACACTGGGGTATTCCGTGCGCGCGTTTACATCAACGCCACATCAACACCGCACCAGAAAAATTGCATTCGCCCGCACTCGCGTGCGCTGGCGCGCATTCGCGGGCATTCAACCGCACCAAAATGACCGTTGGGCACCGATGAGACGCTTACCTTATTCGATAAGGTGGGCCTTCTGCCGTCCTCCACGGCGCTGGAATTACCGTTAACAGTAAACTATCCTGAGCGCAGCCCGCTCTTTGGCGCCTTGACGAGGCGATCTCGAAAACTGACCTCGATCTGCTCGCGCAATTGACCTTAATTTTGATTGAGCAAGGGTTATCGTCTGACGAGTATGTTTCACTAATCGGCGATCTCGGGGACGTGCAGAAGCGGATTGGATCATATACCTATCTGTCGTGGAGTTTGGATTTAAGCGAAACTCTCGCGATCCTTCCTTGTCCGTCAGACGTCGCACATAACGCCCGCCTCAGGTTTTTCATGCAAGTGCTTAGCCAGGCTAATGGCTTTTCGCATCGACTGACAGCAGTCGATCTGGTGCCACTTGAGATGCTGGCTAAGGATTACGGTTTAGCCGATGACGCTGTCACTGCGCTAAATCAGTTTACTGCGTCGGATGACCTCGACGCGAAACCTACGACCGATCTAAGTGGCAAGACGATTGGTGTCTATACACTCGCGGAATCTGCTGGGACCCGCGCTAAGCGCGCTCTGGAAGACTTGTTCCCAGGATGTAGGGTCGTCGTGAATTCGGATCTCGTTGCTACGGCGCAGCTAACTAGTTTGGCAAAGACGGCGGATATCTTTGTCTTCGCATGGAAGAGCAGCAGCCACCAGGCTTTCTACTGCGTGAAGGATGCGCGGGCGGGCAACGCTTCGATCTGGGCTCCGGGCAAGGGGACAGCTAGTATCATTCGTGCCATTTTCGACCACATTGGTTGAGAATCGGAAGGCCTCGGCTGGCGTTTCCACCGGACCTGGAGCACCGATTGGTTCCATCGCCGTGCTGCCGAAATCGATCGCCTGAGGGAGGCTTTTGCGGAGGGGCCAGCATTTTCGGGTGCAAATATGGGGTAAGCATGCGGCGAGCGCCACAGCTACTGGGTTTTGCAAAAACGGGGAAAGAACTGCGTGATGGAATTGACCTGGCTTTGCCGCGACCGGATGCTTGAGACTGCTAGCAAACCTCGTGGCGGCGGTTAGAAGCGGGCGTGGTTCGGTGACTGTCCTGCGCCAGTTAGACGACGCGGACTACGACCATAAAGTGCCGCTAGGCTTCCATAATTATGCTGAAGTTCAAGGCAAATTCATTGGCGCATGATTGGGTGAGGAACTGCCCCGCGTTGGACATACTGGCTCCCATGGCAGGGCCAAAAGACGAGGCGAGCAGAAGACCCGCCCCCTTATCCCACCTCGACCCAAATACTGAACTGCCCGCTTTCATCGGTGATCTTGCGCGCGATATGCGCCGCGGCTTCCGCAGCATCGATGCGCTGGAGCACTTCAGCTTGTTCGGCATCGAAGGCGATGGCCTCAGCATAGCTTGCGGTGCGGTGGTTCAGCCCGGTGGTGCTGTCGTGCCAGACGAAGGCGTCGTAATTGGTCAGGTCATCGCGCGCGGGATCGACTACCTCCCAGGTCTCGGCGCCATCCGCGCGTAGGTGGACGCCATTGATCACGCGGGTGGCCGCATGGTCGCGGCGGAGTTCGGCAAACACGCGGCGGCGGTGATCCTGGGCGGCCGCGAGACTTTCGTGGAGATGACCGTCATGGGTGCGGAACAGGGTCTCCTCGATGTGGTCGCCGAAGTACATGATTGCCTCAGGCCGCATGCGCAGGTCGTGCGCCCACTGCAACCAGCCTGCGACCGTGTCGTGGCCGGGGCCGCCCTCAGCGGCGGCGGCATGGAACTCGGGTAGGCTTTCGAGCAGCGCGTAGCCCGCGAGATAGTCGTAGGTTTCGAGGCCGTTGGCCGTGAACCATGCCTCGAGGAAGGCATAGGCGCCGTCGCAAACGCCCATGTCCTTGAAGAACTGCAGGGTGGTTTTCATCCGATGGCTCCATAAGCGCGGCCGGACCCACCCAGCCAAGTGATCGCGTTCGCCCAGCGCAGCCTCTCGAATTGCAGCCACTGCATCTGGCCGCAAAGCGGGCAGGGAACGAAATACCGCCGCTGGTCACTTGCCTCGAACTCGCGCTCAATCCGGCTCAGCCCCCGGATCGTCGGCGTCGACACCATAAAAACCTTGCGCCGATGCGCGAAGGTTGTGGTGCGCGCCTCGGTCCGTCGATGTCGAGCAGAGCCGCAAGAGGCAGGACCGGCTGCAGGAGACTGCCAAAGAGATTACGCACCGCATAGCCATCGTAGAATCAGAGTTGCAGATTCTGTCCCGTGAGAGGGCGGAAATAGCCAATGAGCTGGTGAGCATGGTCTGGTTCTGGCAGTATCTTTCGAAAGCGCAGGCCGACCGTCGCTCAGAGGTTGAGCGCGTGGACCTGAAAATTGAAGAGGTCAATAAACGCCTGGCCAGAGAGCGGTGTTGGCTACATGAGGCTCGAGATGAATGGATCGAAGTGGATCGTAAATTGCGCGATTTCCACGCTTTCGACCTTAATTTTGCCCTTTCTGAACTTGAACCTTACGGCCCCGAGATTGCGCGCCTGAAGGTAAAGATCGATTCAGCTCGAGATGATCTTTTGAGGATGGAAAACGCTGTCGCTCCGCACGTTGAGCAGTACAAAAAGTTTTCCAAAGAGTACGCAAGCCTTAAGGCAAAAATTGATCTCGCCCGAGATTTCGTGCGCCGCCTCGGCGAAGCGAAGGATCGCCCAGCTCGTGGCGTGATCCATGGGGAATGTGAACGGGCTCTCGGCGTTGGAAAACCTGGGACATTTATCTCTGATAATGAAAGAACGCTAAATTCCCTTGAACGAAATCGGGATAAGATGGAGCGGCGGATCATATCTGAGCTCGACAAGGCGCAGCGGCGAATCGATCATCTAGTGATAGATGGCAAGAATATGTGCTTTCAAGAAAGCATGTTTATTGGGCTTAATGCCATTGCAGCCTTTCTAGCCGCCCCTATTGGCCCGATCAAGGTCACTGTAGTCTTTGATGCAAATATACGTAACGATCTGAGGGCGGGCGACGACGAAATCAGAGCGCAGCTCGATCGGAAGGCTGCTGTTCACATTTCTCCCTCGAAAACGGCTGCTGACGAATTCTTGCTCAAACTAGCAAGCGGGAATCCGCATGCATTTATTATGAGCAATGATCGCTTTAGGGAATACTCGGACTACAGCGCGGTTGCCGAAGGCCGCCTATTGCGGTTTCTGATTGCAGACAACAAATTAATAATAAATGATCTTGATTTGACCCTGTCATTCCATTGACCAACCTGTGGCTCTTCAAAGCTTCGCGCTTAAATTATTCGAGTGAAAGGAAGTGTTAGTGGCGGGGAATTCCCTCAATGCATTGCGCAGGCTAACAGCTTTCTGACTATTGGGTGCAAAACTCCGGCAGCTCACGCTCGTGCAATATCGCCCCACCCAGGCTCAGAACGACCTCAACCCGTGGCACCGGCCCCCCTTTGTTCACTGAGGCCATAGTCAGCGAGATCGCCGCCTTCGGAGTGATGCCGGAGCCTTCCGCGAAATTTTCAGAGACATCAAGCCAGGCACTGCCCTCAAAGTCCCGGTTCCATGAGGTCCAGCCCCGATCCTGAACCAGCTCCAGTTCAAGCCGCCGCTTTCCGTGAAGAACGATTTTCTCCTCAACAATAGCTCTCAGGCTGTATTTTCCGGCCGAGTCGCCTTCTGTGTTGACGAATTCAATATCCGTTCCCGCGAGACGAAGTTCACCCCATATCTTCCGACCTTCATGCAACTCCTCTGGAAAATCGACATTCAAAATGACCGGACCGATGATCCAGGGGCGAAGATCCTGATCGGTGATCGCCGCCTTTATCGTGTCAATCCAGGGAGCCAGAAGAGGGCTGTTCTCCTGATCCCTCAAATCTGCTTGGAAGGACAGCATATTCGCCGGTGAGCGCACTTGCAGATTGCCACGAATATCATCGTAGCGGCCAAGAATGCTGGCCGCCGCCTCGCAGGCCATTAATCGATCCGCATCCTTCAACTCAGACAGAGAGATTTCGCTGACGACGCCCTTGCGCTCAGTTTCGACAGCAAGGATCTTGTTGGCCAGCATTTGCTCCATAGCACGCTGGGTTTCTTTCTTGTGGCCGTCAATGAGGTCGCGCAAATCATGCTCGAAATCGTCGCGCGAGACATATTCATCCAGCTTGATAATTGCCACGTCCGTGGCAACCCATGTGATAGCAGCTCCGACCACGGCACATGCAGCGGCACCCGGCCCGCTCCACGAACAGCCAGCAGCAGCAGCCGCGCCACCAGTGGTAGCGGCAGCCCATTTCATTCCGGTCTTTGTTCCCACCTTTGCTGCGAGCTTTACCGCGAGCTTCTTGGCGAAAGCCTTGGTGAATACCTTTAAAGTGGCCCCCCCAACTAGGGCGACGCCGACGGTTCCAGCCGTTTTCTTCATCCGAATTTGAGAATCTTGCAAAGCTTTGGTGACCACAGGCCCGATTGCCTCGAGCCCGCCCGGCTCAGCGGCCATAGCCTCATCCAGCGCCATGCGAAATCTTTGGTCAAATTCTAGTGCTAGTTGTTCTTGTACAGCGCCTATACGCGTATCAAAACCGTTGAAGAGGTGTTCCTCCAGGCCGCCCCCCAGCTTCCCCATCGCAGCCGAGCCTAGTTCAAGCCACTCTCCCGTCAGAGAATAGTGAAAATCCATATACTTCGGGATGCCCGCATAGACTGGGGCATAAGCCTCCTCCAAACGGCCATGTATCTGCTCTCTGACCTTTTCTGCTTCCTCACCAGCCGTATTGAACCACTGTTCTACCTGCGTAGCACTCGTCCTTGTCTGATCGACAGAGCTGCCACGGCCATTTTCAACGCCTTGCCGACGTGCTTGCCAGGTCGCAAGAAGCTCAAGGCTGACCGTGATCACAAGTAAAAGCACAATGGTTCCCCAGAACCAGCGTGACAGATTTGGCCTTTTTTTGCCCTCGGTTCTGCTAATGTCCCCAGGGGTTTCGTCAGACTGGGGCATTCAACGTTCCGTGGTAATGTGTTTCAACAAAATGGGTGATGACCACGCTTGCCCTTGCAGCGAGAAAGCCGAAGATCGCCATGTCCAGATTGAACAAAATCGCGATAAGGCGATAGTCTCTCATCTGCACCACAAGCCATATCTTTGATGCTTCAAAAGCGTAGCCAAAGGCGAGTATCTCGGCAATCCAGCCGCGTCTTTCCGGGAGCTCGCCCAACCCAGACCGCACCGTAACGGAAAAATCCGCGGTGAGTATTTCTGCAGGAATGCTTTTGGCATACCATGTGACGAAAAAGAGGATGATCGAGAACGGCAATCCAACCATCCATGCGCTCGGTCCGGTTGCGAAAATCCTATCGAAGGGAGGCATGAAATGCCTGGCCAGAAAACTCTGCATCCAAAGGAAAAGCCAGGCCGATGCGAAAACCAGGGCAAGAGAAACACCAATCTCAGCTTCTGACATCGTCAACGCATTCCAGGCCAACGCCGGCACGAACAGCAAAACCAAAAGCGTTGAGGAGAGAAATGCTCCTATCCGTCCGGTGAGCCAGCCTGCGAGCCAGGACCCAGACTTCAGAACTATTCCGCGTTCGGCCTTCCAACGATCAATGGTGATCGACCAATTTCCGAGAAATATCATGGCCGCTAAACAGAGCAGCCAGATAGCGGCCCAGTCAGAAAAGCCGTAGGTCAACTTCCACAGCCAAAGCAACACCGCAGGCAGAAGTGTGACCACCAAGGCGATTGAGAGCCTACGCTTCATGAAGATCCCGTTAACTGCCGCGAGTTTAATCGCTAGTGACTCAGGCGGCGTCCCGCAAGTCCGAACACCTATTTTCATTGGCCCCTGTTGATGTTTGGCTTGCCGCGTTCCGTCCTTCACCCTTTCCAAGGTGTTACCCTCGGCATCACATCCTTCACTTCAATGTCCCGCAGCATCGCGCCAATGAGCAAACCGTCTCGCACCCAGCCCAGCGCGAACCACCAGTCGTCATAAGCCCAACACTGCGCAACGCCATCGCCATCGCCCGAGGTCTGGGATGCGAGCTTGCGGAACTGGTGGACCGCGAGACGGCGCAGATTACCCGCGCGGGTGAAAACCTGCGTTTCGTCGATGAAACCACCGGGATTGAGCGTTTGGCGCTGGCGCGGCCCACACCGGACATCGAGCTTTTGTCTTACACAGTGCCGCCGGGGGTGACCTCTAGTCGTTTCGCGGCACACAAGCCGGGAACGCGCGAGATATTCCATCTGCTTGCAGGACAGCTGGAGATACATACCGCGCAAGAAGATGTTACGTTGAACAGCGGCGACACTGTCACATTGCGGGTGGATTCCGAGCATTGGTTTAAGAGCACAGGTTCCGTGCCTGCCCGCCTGATCCTGACGGTTCTTGGCGCTTAATCGCCATTGAGAATTGACGCTGCGCAGGCTCGAGTCTCAGTGGTCACGCACAAAAACAGTTCCTAGTGAAAATCACGACTGGGGAACAAGGCTTTGGCTTGGTCGCGCGGGTGGTATTTACGCGGGGCAACGGCGCGGCGGGTTTCGTCGGCGCGGCCTTCGGTGGGGTCGATAAGATGGCTGCGGCCAAGCTGAGACAAGAGCGGGGAAATATCCACGATCTCTTCGGCGATCAGATGGATGACAGCGCCGTCGCGTTGAATTCGTCCGGTCACCCGCAACAGGCGGCCCGCAATCACCGCGCGGCGGAAGGTGTCGTAAACCTTGGTCCAGACGACAACGTTCGAAACACCAGTTTCATCCTCTAACGTCAAAAAAATCACCCCTGACGCGGTTCCGGGACGCTGGCGCGTGATGACAAGCCCGGCCACACTGACGCGGCCTTTGGCCACAGCCAGCGCGGCATGAGAGATCAGCCCAGGAAGCCTTGGACGCAAAAGCTCCATCGGATGGGCGCGCAACGAGAGGCGCAGCGAAAGGTAATCTTCGATCACCTCTTGGCCAAAGGTCATGCCCGGCAGTGTCACTGTGGGTTCCACCCCACCTTCGCCATCGACCCCGAAAAGGGGCAGCGGCGCGGGGCCGCGCAGCGCCTTGGCCGCCCAAAGCGCCTCGCGCCGGGTGAGGCCAAGGGCGGTGAAGGCATCGGCCTCGGCCAGACGTTCCAGCACGTCGGGCCCAATGCCGGCGCGGCGCCAAAGGCTTTCGACATCGGGGTATCCATTGCCACGCGCCGCAGCGATCCAATGTGCATCTTCGGCCTTCATCCCCTTGATCTGACGAAAACCCAAGCGCAGGGCCAGTCGGCCGTCGGGGCGGGGTTCCAGCGTGCAATCCCAATGGGAATGGTTCACCGAAACAGGCCGCACCTCGACCCCGCCTTCGCGCGCATCCCGCACCAGTTGGGCAGGGGCATAAAAGCCCATCGGCTGTGCGTTCAAAAGCGCGCAGGTAAAGGCTGCCTGATGATGGCGTTTGAGCCAGGCCGAGATATAGACCAGCCGGGCAAAGCTGGCGGCATGGCTTTCGGGAAAGCCATAGCTGCCGAAGCCTTCGATCTGGGCAAAGCAGCGTTCCGCAAAATCGGCCTGATAGCCGCGTTCCAGCATTCCGCTAATGAACCGGTCGCGAAAGCCGCCGATGGTGCCCATGCGTTTGAAGGTGGCGAGCGAACGGCGCAGACGGTCGGCCTCGGCGGGGGTGAAACCTGCCGCCACCACGGCGATTTGCATGGCCTGTTCTTGGAACAGGGGCACGCCATAGGTGCGGCCCAAGACCTCCATCATGGCCGGGCCAAGGTCTTCAACTGGTTCCTTGCCCTGACGGCGGTTGATGAACGGGTGCACCATGCCACCCTGAATGGGCCCCGGTCGGACGATGGCCACCTCGCAGACCAGATCGTAGAACTCTCGCGGGCGCATCCGGGGTAGGAAGTTCAGCTGCGCGCGGCTTTCGACCTGAAAGACGCCAATGGCATCGGCACGGCACAGCATGTCGTAAACAGCGGAGTCTTCAGCAGGGACATTGGCCAGTGTCAGCTCAAGGCCGCGATGCTGGACCAAAAGCGCAAACGCCTTGCGGATGCAGGTCAGCATGCCCAGCGCCAGAATATCGACCTTCAGCAGCCCCAGCGCGTCGATGTCGTCCTTGTCCCATTCGATGATGGTGCGATCCTCCATCGCGGCGTTCTCGATGGGGCACAGCTCATCCAGCCGCCCTTGGGTGATGACAAAGCCGCCGACATGCTGTGACAGATGGCGAGGAAAGCCGATGATTTCACCGATTAGTTGCAGGGCCAGCGTCACGCGGCGATCTGACGGGTCCAGCCCCGCATCGCGCACCCGGTCGGCCGAAGGGGCCGAGGCGGACCAGCCCCAGATCTGCCCTGCCAGCCGGGCGATCACGTCTTGGGACAGGCCCATGGCCTTGCCCACCTCGCGGATGGCGGCGCGCGAGCGGAAGTGGATCACCACCGCTGTCAGACCCGCGCGGTCACGGCCATAGCGGTCATAGATCCACTGGATCACCTCTTCGCGCCGTTCATGTTCGAAATCGACGTCGATATCGGGCGGCTCACCGCGTTCTTTTGAAATGAAGCGCTCAAAGATCAGGGTGATGGATTCGGGCGGAACTTCGGTGATGCCCAGAAGGTAGCAGACCACGGAATTGGCCGCCGAGCCGCGCCCTTGGCACAGGATGCCCTTTGACCGGGCAAATTGCACGATGTCATGGACGGTGAGGAAATAGGGGGCATAGTCCACCTCACGGATGAGCGTCAGTTCCTTTTCCACCCGATGCACGATCTTGGGGGGGGCGCCTTGGGGATAGCGCCAGAGCAGGCCTTCGCGTGTGAGTCGCTCCAGACGGGATTGGGCCGGTTCGCCGTTCAAGGCCTCATCGGGGTATTGATAGCGCAGCTCGTCCAAGCTGAAACTGCAACGGGTAGCGATCTCGAGCGTGCGGCGCAGGGCGGCGGGGTAGCGGTGGAAAAGGCGGGCCATTTCCGCGCCCGATTTCAGGCGACGTTCGCCATTGGGCAGGCGGTGCTGGCCGATCTGGTCAATCGTGATGCCCAGACGCAGGCAGGTCAGCACATCGGCCAAAGGGCGGCGGGCGGCGCGGTGCATCAGGACATCGCCCACCGCCACCATGGGCAGGCCAGCGGTCTGGCAGAGCTGCGCCAGCGCATCCAGCCGGGGCTGGTCGCGCCCGTCATAGCGGGGGGCGGCGCCGATATGGGTCAGCCCGGGAAACCGGCGGGCGATCTGCATCAGGTCCGCCACGGGCGGCGGGGCTGAGAGTGGATCGGGTGGCAGCGCGATCAGCACCATGCCCTGCCCCCATTCGACAAGATCGGCGCGGGTCAGGTGACAGTCGCCCTTTGCTGCGCGGCGCTTGCCCAAGGACAAAAGGCGGCTGAGCCGGGCATAAGCTGCGATGTCTGTGGGCAGGGCCAGCCAATTGACCGGGCTGTCGGTCAAGACCAACCGCGCGCCCACGATCAGGCGCGGCAAGGATTGCACCACAGGCAGAGGAGTTTCGGGCGCGCTGGCCTGTCGGCTGGAGGGATCGGTGCGGCCTTGCGAGCGGATGGCGGGGCCGTGATCCGCCGCCTCGGCCGCGATGCGGCGCAGTTCTTTAAGCGCCGAATAGGCACGCACCACCCCGGCCAGCGAATTGCGGTCGGTGATGGCGATGGCGGCAAGCCCGAGTTCGGCGGCGCGGGTCACCAGTTCCTCGGGGTGAGAGGCGCCCGTCAGGAAGGTGAAATTACTGGTGACGCAAAGCTCGGCATAAGGGGGGGCGTTGCCCCCGTCGCGACCCCGATCAAATCGGGGCCGCGACTCCCCCAGAGTATTTTGACCAAGAGGAAGACCCGGTGTCATGCAAACTCTCCTTGGGCATACCAGCCGGGAGATTGCGGGGTGTGGAACAGCCAGAGCCGGGGGCCTTCCCGTGTCTCGATGCGCCAATAGTCGCGCAGGCCGGTGCGCCAGTTCGGATCGTCAAACCACCATTCCGGCGCGATGCGTTCGGGGCCGGTGGCGCGCAGCGTGGTGAAGGACATGCGCCGCCAGCGAAAGCGCGCGGGCGGGCTGCCTTGGGCGGTTATGGGTTCGGGCGGGAACAGGGTGATGGGCCACGCCGGGCCGTGCCGGTTGGGCAGGGGTTCGGCGGCGGCATAGGCGGCGGGGGCGATGCGAAAGCTGCGTTCGGGGATCAGGCTGTCGGCGGGCAAGAGCCGCAGGACCCGGTCAAAGCCGATCCGGTTGCCCAGCGAGGACAGAAGATCGGCCAGCGCATCAGCGGGGCGCTGCGGTTGGGTGGCGCTGATCTGCTGGGGCGCAAGCGGTTCGGTCACCGGGGCGACAAGGCGCAGCGATTCAATGCCAAAGCCTGCGTCCAACTCATCAACCCCCTTGGCAAAGAGCGCCGCGATCCGGGACGCATCGCGCATCGGGCGGGCAAGGCCGATGTCGACATGCAGGGTTGAGCGATCGACCCGGCCCAGTTCCAGCCGCAGGCGGCGCGCGCCAAGGTGATGTTCGGCAAGTTTGGCGCAGAGCCGGTCCAGAAGGCGCGCGAGGCCCGCCATCACATCCTCTTGTTTGCCGATCGGGTCGGGCAGCGTCATGCGCAGGCCGAAATGCACGGGGTCACGGTCGGCGGCCACGGGCTCGGGCTGCACGCCCAGCGCCTGATCCAGCCGCAGCACAAGGCCCGGGCCAAAGCGCCGCGCAAGGGGTGCTCGCGGCTGGCCCACGAGATCGGCAATGCGCGACAGCCCGACGCGGGAAAGGGATTCGGCGGTGGCATGGTCGATCCGCAAGGCCGCTACCGGCAAGCCGCCAATCCCTTCGGCCAGGCGCCCATCGGGGACAATGCCACCGCCATGGCGCGCCAGCGCATGGGCCGCGCCGCGCGTTCCGGCAATGGCGCTGACCGCGTGTAAGCCCATCCGTTCAAGCTGGGCGTGAAGATCCTCGCGCAACGCCTGTTCGCCGCCAAAGAGATGTGGCACGCCCGAGATATCGGCGACCAATCCATCGACTCCTTCTTTGGCCACCATCGGGCCATAGCGGCCTGCCCAACGACACAGACTGGACAATGCGGCCCCTTCGCGCAGCAGATCGGCCGGGCGGGTGGACAGATCAGGGCAGATCGCGCGGGCATCGGCCAGCGCCATGCCTCGCGCAAGGCCCAGCGCCGAAGCCATGGGGTTCAGGCAATGCAGATGGTCGGCATTGCCCGACCGATGGGTCAGGGCAAAGGGCCCTTCAACGGGCCTGCGGCGCAGGCTCACATCGCTCGCCAGGCGCGGAAACCAGATCGAAAGCAGCCGTCGTGCCATGCCAGTTCAAGATCCAATGTCCAGTTGTTCCCTTTTTGTTCTTGTTAATAGACCAGGCATGCAGAGTCGAGTCCCCCAGCGCGGCCGCCTGAGGTTCGCAGGCCCAGCGGGTTTCGGTCGCATTGCTGCCCGCCCCCTCGCGGATCAGCATCAGCCCGGTCGTGCGCCCTTCGGCTGCCGCCAGTTGCAGCCGTCGCCCTGCGGTTAGAGACAGGGGCTTTTCCGGCTCGGCGATGACAAGGCTGACAGGGCGCGCGCGCAGGGCCTCTTCGACGCACCAGAGAAGGTCTGTCTCGCCCGAGGGGCGCAAAAGGTGCAAGCGTTCGGCCACGCCCTGCGGCAGACCGTGCAGCAGGGGCAGATCGGGCAGATGCGCGGGCATCACCCAGACCAGCGGCCCCGGATGGCGCGCGGCCTGAAACAGCGCAAAGGCCCGGCGACCGCGCCCGCCCGCCTCATGCACGCGGCGGGGGCAGAGGTCGAAGGGGTCGGCAGGCGACCAGCGGGATTGCAGGAGGTCAGGACGCATCTTCACGGCCGCCTTCGGCCACGATATCCAACTCGCCATCGGGCAGCGGGCGCTGGAGTTCCAGCGCACGCGGAGTGGGGGCGGTCAGCCATTGCGCCCATTCCTCGGGGCGGGTCAGGATCACCGGCATCGCCTTGGGGTGGATGCGCCCCACCTCACGGTTCGGCGCGCAGGTGAGGAAGGCGAAACAGTCAACCGTTACCTCCCCCTCTTTCAGCTTGCGCACCGAGGTCCATGGCGTCCACAGACCGGCAAAACAGGCCAAGGGGCGGTCAGGGCCCAAGGCGAACCAGACAGGATGATTGCGCGGGGCATCAGGCCGGCTGTCGATTTCTGAAAAGCTGGTAAAGGGCACAAGGCAGCGATGGCTTACCCCCAGCCAGCGGCGCCAATGCGGCGATGTGGTGTTGCGGATATTAGTCACGCCGGGATCGGTGCGCTTGCCTTGCAGAAACTGCGGTGGCGTCGGCATGCCCCAGCGCGCCCATGACAGATGGCGGCCCTGAGCGCGTGCCGTGATGATCGGCGCGGGGTAATCGGGGAAAATCCCCGACAGGGGGGGCAGATTGCCCAGATCATCGCTGACCACGTCAAAGACATGGCGCATCGCGTCTTGGGTTTTGGTTTGCGAGTAAAGGTTGCACATGGCGGCCACTTTGGCGGAATCATCTGGAACAATAGCGGAACATTCGGGCATTTCAAACAGGGGGCGGAATTGCCACGCCTGCGCGGCCGACATCCCGGCCTTGGGTGACAGCCCGGCGCGCTTGGGCTAAGTTGGCCGCAATTTCAGCACGCACAGGTTCCCGGCCCCCATGTCGAAAAGCCCTTTTGTCATCATTACCCTGCCGCGCAGCGGATCATACCACCTGCGCGCCCTTCTCGACAGCGCGCCAGACATTCGCTGCTATGGCGAAATCTTCAAGGGCAGCGAGGTGGAACTGCCGCCCGAAGAGCTGGCCCTTGTCGAGTTGGGTAAGAAGGATACCGACAAGCGCGACGAAATGGGCATGGCGCTGTTGAACCGCCTGCGCAAAAAGACCGACGCCGAGGGGGTGATCTTTGGCTTCAAGGATTTTCGGTTCAACCTGACGCGGGTGAAGATTTACCAGCAGATGCTGAATTCAAAAGGCTGGCGGAAGGTGTTTTTGTTCCGCAACCCGATTGAGCGTTATATCTCGATGGAGCGGGCCGATCTGACGGGTGTGTTCGTGGTGACGGAAAAGAACAAGGACGCGGGCCTTGATCTGAAACGCCCGATCCGCTTCGATCCCGAGCGGTTTGAAAAGTCGATGGGCAGCCACCGTCGCCTGACCGAGGACGCGCAAAAGGCGCTGGAGAAGAACGGGCCCGAGGTGACGCATATTCTGGATTACACCCGCATCAACGATCTGGCCGCGCGCAAGGCGCTGATGGGGTTTTTGGGGTCTGCCGGAGACGGCGCGCTTTTGGCCTCGGACCATGTGAAGCAATTCACCGCACCTTTGGAAAGCGGGGTGGAGAATTGGGACGAGATGGCAGCCTATCTGCGAGAGACGCAGCAGATGGGGTTGATGCCGGGGCGGTAGGGCGATTGAACGGCGGTCGTGGCCATTGACGCCGATGGTCGATTTGAGCCCTTTCCGGACTTTGTTACAGTTGCCGAGAGATCGCATTGATTGCCTTTCGCTGACCCAAAATTCCATTTGGCAACGCTGATCTTTGCAAGCAACTAAAGGGAAAGAAGTCGGGGTGTTGCGAAGTGTTCTTAGAAAGTCTCGATACTGCGGTCAGTGTGAACGGTTTCCTTGTGCTTGGGCGAGCCGTCCAGAACATGCTTGGCCACTACAGCTCTAACCTCTTTGTATGGACCCACGACGACGTCTTTAAGGTCAACCTGCTTGGGTCGGCAACCCTGCTGTTCTATCGAGGTCACTACCTCGTGCTCTGCACCGGTCATCAGATCAGGAACGTCGATCCTAAAGACGTTAGCATGGTGACGGAGGACGGAGAGTTTGCCGTGACCTCTTCGGGCTATAGAGCACCTCTGATCGGCCCCGATGGCATGGATTGTGACTTACAAGACATCGTAGTTTTTATCTTTGATGACGCTTGCGAGAAGCACCCTTCACTTCGGCGCAGGTTCTTCAAACTTGAGGACTTTCCGCCCGACTGTTGGAGCGATGATATCGTTGCGGTGCTAAACTACGGCTACCCATCGCAGGACCAACTCTACGAACTGTACGACAAAAACCATCTGGGGTCACGCCGCCGATCAACGACATTGACGGTGCAAAGCCAGCCGCAAGATGTTACTTTGCTCAACCTTAAGCCATTGCAAGACCTCACGTTCGATCCCGATGGCCTCAGCGGCGGGCCAAATTTCGTAATCCAAAAATCAGGCAATAACTTCACAGCTTTCTTCGCAGGGGTCACGGTGCGAGGAGGGCGGCACAACATTTACATTGTAAAGAGTCGCTACATCAAAGGCCTTTTGGACGCCGCAATTGACCTTTGATCCTGATCAAGCGTTACCACCCGTTACGGCAGCTTCGTCCACATAGCTAATCCTACAACCAAGCGCGGTTAATCTCCCTCCTCACAAATCAAACGTCGCGAAGACCGGCACATGGTCGCTGGGTTGCTCCCATCCGCGCACGTCGCGCAGGATGCGGCTGGAGTGGGCGGCGGTGGCGATGTCGGGGGTGGCCCAGATGTGGTCTAGCCGGCGGCCTTTGTCGGCGGCGTTCCAGTCGGCGGCGCGGTAGCTCCACCAGCTGTAAAGTTTGCCCTGCGGAATGTCGGCGCGGGTCACGTCCACCCATTTGCCCGCCTCCATCACCGCGCCAAGGTGCTCTACCTCAATCGGGGTATGGCTGACGATTTTCAGCAGCGATTTGTGATCCCACACGTCATCTTCGCGCGGGGCGATGTTCAGATCGCCCACCAGAATCGACCGATCCGGGCGGCCCCAGTGGAAATGGTCGCGCATCTGGGTCAGGTAATCCAGCTTTTGGCCAAACTTCTCATTCTGCGTGCGGTCGGGAATGTCGCCCCCGGCAGGCACATAGCAGTTGTGGATCGTCACCCCATTTTCCAGCTGCGCCGAGACATGGCGCGCGTGGCCCAGTTGGGCAAAATCCTGATCGCCCACATCCATGATCGGCAGCTTGGACAGGATCGCGACCCCGTTATAGCCCTTTTGCCCCCGCGCCACCATGTAACGGTAGCCAAGGGCTTGAAATTGCTCGACCGGGATCTTGTCGACCGGGCTTTTGCATTCTTGCAGGCACAGGATATCGGGTTGCTCCTCGGCCATCAGCCGGGCCACCAAGCCTTCGCGCAGGCGAACCGAATTGATGTTCCAGGTGGCAAGGGTGAAGGTCATGGTATAACTCCGGTTGTCGCGGCCAAGCTAGGCGCTTGGCGCGGCACCCTCAAGCCGGGAAAAAGAAAGCCCGGCACAAAGGCCGGGCGAAGTCCAACAGGGAGGTTAGTGGTCCCTGTATACTACGGAATCCCGGGTCATGGATTGATGTAAATCAAATGTTCCGAATTCATGGTTTTTTCGCCACAATCCTTGGTTGCATCCAGTTGACCATTTCACGCGGCCACAGCAGGGTCGCTCGATGGATGCGCGTCTTTGGGTCAACCGGAACTTTCGGCTGCTGTTTTCCTCGGCCTTGGCGACCAATCTGGGCGATGGGTTGATTGCGGTTGCGGTGCCGTGGCTGGCCACATTGCTGACGGATGATCCAATGTTGATCGGGTTGGTGGCGGCGGCGCGGCATCTGCCTTGGGCGCTGTTTGCCCTACATGCCGGGGTGTTGACCGATCGCCATGATCACCGTCGTCTGATCCTTGGGGCCGATGCGGCGCGGCTGGGTTTGTCGGTGGCCTTGGTGACGCTGGCGCTGACGGCAAGTCCGGGGACCGCTCCGGTGTTGGGGCTGGCCGCGCTGGCGTTTCTTTTGGGCACGGCCGAGGTTTTGCGCGACAACACCGCACAAACTTTTCTGCCTGACGTGGTGGGCAAGCCGCCGCTTGAACGCGCCAATGGCGCGCTTTGGGCGACCGAGCGTTTGGCGGGCCAATTGGCCGGGCCACCGATGGCCGGGTTTCTGATTGGCCTGTCGGTGGCCTTGCCCTTTGGGCTGCAAACGGTGCTGTTGGTGGCCGCCCTTGGCCTGATCGGTGCCATGCGCTTGCCGGGCAAGGCTGTGAAACCCAAGGCACAGCCCGCGCTGGCGGCCATTCGAGAGGGGCTTGGCTGGTTGTGGCGCGATGCAGTGCTGCGCCGCTTGGCGCTGGTCTCGGGGGCATTCAACTTTGTTGGCTACGGCTTTTTCGCGATCTTTGTGCTCTATGCCCAACGCGTTCTAGGGCCTGTGGACAATCAACGTGACGCGATGAGGGTAGCGGCAAGGTTCCAGTTGGCGGCATAGCTGCAGTCTGTCTTGTCGTAACGCGTCGCGATGCCCCTGAATTCCTTGATTTTCGCAAAGTAGTTCTCGATCAGGTGCCGCCATCTGTAGGCGTTGGCATCATAGTCGCGCTGCTGCTTGCGGTTGGCTTTTGGCGGAATGACTGCAGTTGCGCCCCGCACATCGAGTTCTTCAAGCAACCAATTCGCATCGAACGCCTTGTCTGCCAGTAGCGCTCCGAAGGACACGCCTCGGATCAAGGGTGCTACACCCTTCATGTCATGGGCCTGACCCGGCAGCAGCATGAAGCGCATGAGATTGCCAAGCGCATCGACGAGGGCCACGATCTTGGTCGTCAAACCGCCGCGAGAGCGGCCGATGGCCTGAGCCTGAGTCCCCCTTTTGCGCCGCTCGCCTTCTGGTGAACCTGAACGATGGTACCGTCGATGAGGGCATATTCAAGGTCGGGGTCACCACTCATCGCATTGAAAAGACGCTCGAAAACACCCGATTTGGCCCATCTGCGGAAGCGTCGAAATTGGCTGTTCCACTTACCGAAACCAGACGGCAGATCACGCCAAGGCGACCCCGTCCGGACACGCCAGAAGACCGCTTCCAGAAACAGACGGTTGTCCTTCGCCGTGACCCCCGCATTACTGGCCTTGCCTGGCAGATGCTCTTCAAGCCGCTTCCAAAAGGCATCTGTCACCACGAACCGCTGATCGTTCATTCAAACCTCCACTTTGGAAGCTTGAATCAGAAATCAGCCAAAATGGGAATCCTGATTGTCCACAGGGCCTAGAGCTGGACGTCTTTGGCTATGGCCTGTTTCTGACGCTGGTCGCCATTGGCGGATTGGCCGGATCGATCCTTGGGCCGATGGTCTTGGCGCGCACGGGGCCGACGGCGGGGCTTTTGCTGGGCATTGTGATGTTTTCGCTGTCATCGGCCACGCTGGCCATGCAAGCGCCGCTGTGGCTGATTGGGTTGGCCATGTTGGCCGATGGGTTTTGCGGCATGCTGTGGGATATTACGGTGGTCAGCTATCGCCAGCGCCACATTCCGCCACCGCTTTTGGGCCGGGTAAACAGCGCCTATCGTTTCATCGGCACCGGGCCCGCCGCACTTGGGGCTTTTGCCTTTGGCGCGCTGGTGGCTTGGGCCGAAACCCCGGATGACAAGATCACAGGGCTTTTGCTGCCCTATGCGGTGGCCGGTGCTGTCACAGCGGCCTTGGCGCTTTATGCGGCGTTTCGTCTTCGCCTTGCCTGAACATAAAAAAACCGGGCCCGAAGGCCCGGCCAGTTCAACAGGGAGGGATGCCGCGTCATAACCCCGACGCGACAAGGGGAGTTCTGCGGGATCAGGGAGGGAGGAGGTCACCCGCATAATCTGAATTTAGGTATCAAGTCTGGCAACAATAAGACCCAAACCGTTAATTTTTCGACAATTACGCCACCAATTTATAACCACCGCTTTCGGTCACCAAAAGCCGGGCGTTTGACGGGTCTGCCTCGATCTTTTGACGTAGCCGGTAGATATGGGTTTCCAAGGTATGAGTGGTCACGCCTGCGTTATAACCCCAGACCTCATGCAACAGCACATCGCGGGCCACCACGCTGGATTGGGCGCGATAAAGGTATTTCAGGATATTGGTTTCCTTATCGGTCAACCGCACCTTTTTGTCCTTGGCATCAATCAGCAGCTTTTGCGCGGGTTTGAAGGTATAGGGGCCAAGCTGGAACACCGCATCTTCAGACTGCTCATGCGTGCGCAATTGCGCCCGAATGCGTGCCAAAAGAACCGGGAACTTGAAGGGTTTGGTCACATAATCATTGGCACCCGAATCAAGGCCCAGAATGGTATCGCTGTCGGTGTCATGGCCGGTCAGCATCATGATCGGGCATTTGACGCCTGCCTTGCGCATCCGCTTGCACAGCTCGCGCCCATCGGTGTCGGGCAGGCCCACGTCCAGAACCACCAGATCGTAAAGACCCTGCTTGATCTTCTCCATGCCCTCCGCGCCATTGCGCGCTTCGAACACGTCAAAGTCTTCCGTCATCACCAGTTGTTCGGACAATGCTTCCCGCAGGTCGTCATCATCGTCGACCAAAAGGATTTTGCGCAAGGTTGCCATCTGGGCCTCCATCGTTAAGGGCCGTTTGCCCGTGTTAGGCATCACATGACCACGCCGCACGCTTTCGACAAGAATTGCAACAATTGCCTCACGCGGTCGTGTCGCAGAGCGGCTCTATGTTTCAATTCCGAAATCTGCGGCCTATGTAGGGAGCATGAGTTTGCGCCCCACCCAGACAGAAACCCTTGCCCGTGCCCGCAGTGATTTGCGGCTGGGCCTTCCTGTTGTCCTGGTGGGCGGGGGTCAGGCTGCGCTGGCCGTGGCGGTTGAGGCGCTGACCGCAGAGCGGCTGGCCGATCTGCGCCGCCTTGGTCCGATGGATCTGGCGCTGACCGCGCGGCGGGCCGAAACGCTGAAGGCGCGGGCCTATGACGGCGATCTGGCGCGGATTGCGGTGCCGGATGATGCCGATATGCGGTGGATTTTGGCGGTGGCCGATCCGGCGGATGATCTGCGGGTGCCGATGAAAGGCCCGTTGCACAGCCGACGCGAGGGCGATGCCGCCTTGCACCGGCTGGCGCTGTCCTTGGCCAAATCGGCCCAGCTTTTGCCCGCCGCCGTTCTGGTGCCCGTGGCCGATGGGATGGCCTTTGCGGCAACCCACGCGCTGACCCTTTTGGCCGAGGTGGATGCGCGCCAGCTTGATCGTCTTGCGCCCGTGGCGCCCGTGATCTCTGCCCGTCTGCCGATGGTGGCCAGCGCCGCGGGTCGGGTGCATATTTTCCGCCCCGATGATGGTGGGGCGGAACATTACGCCATTGAAATCGGCCGTCCCGACCGCGATGCGCCCGTGCTGGCGCGGCTTCACTCGGCCTGTTTCACCGGCGATGTGCTGGGCAGCCTGAAATGCGATTGCGGGCCCCAATTGCGCGCGGCATTGGCGCAGATGGGGGCCGAAGGGGCTGGCGTGCTGTTGTATCTGAACCAAGAAGGGCGCGGCATTGGTCTGGCCAACAAGATGCGCGCCTATTCCTTGCAGGATCAGGGCTTTGATACCGTCGAGGCCAATCATCGGCTGGGGTTTGAGGATGATGAGCGTGATTTTCGGATCGGTGCGGACATCCTGAAACGGATGGGGTTCCGGGCGGTCCGTCTTCTAACCAACAATCCCAAGAAATTGGCGATGCTGGCAGCCTGCGGGTTGGATGTGGTTGAACGTGTGCCCCTGAAAGTGGGCGAAACCCGCGAGAACGCCGCCTATCTGGCCACCAAAGCCGCGAAATCGGGGCATTTGTTGTGAAGCGCGAAGATCTGGTTGTCACGCCCATGGGCGTTCGGTTTTTCAACCGTGTATTCCCTTGCACCCTTGGGCGCAGTGGCATTGTTGCGGGCGACAAAAAGCGGGAAGGCGATGGCGCAACTCCGGCAGGGGTTCACCGGATTGTGGGCATGCTTTATCGTCCAGACCGCATGGCAAAGCCCACGGATTGGGCCTTGCCCATCGGGCCGCAAGACCTGTGGTCTGACGACCCGCGGGATGAGGATTACAACCTTATGGTCCGCGCGCCGCACGGCTTTGGCCATGAAAAGCTGCGCCGCGCCGATCCCTTGTATGATCTGGTCATCCTGACCGATTGGAATTGGCCCGAGGCGCAGCCGGGGCGCGGATCTGCGATTTTCCTGCACCGCTGGCGCAGGCCCGGCTACCCGACCGCGGGCTGCGTGGCCTTTGATCCGGCCGATCTTTTGTGGATTGCACATCGCATCACCCATCAAACACGGCTTGTGGTGCGCTGAGCCTTCTAGACCATGTCATGCACGCGTCGGGACGGTGCGCGAGGAGTGCACAACGTGCTCGACGAGCGGTTGGTCAAACACGCTCGAGCAAGATTGCCGTGCCCTGCCCGACGCCGACGCACATCGTGGCCAGCCCATAGCGCGCACCCCTGCGTTGGAGTTCCAGCGCCACCGTACCGGTGATGCGCGCGCCCGTCATGCCCAAGGGATGACCCAGCGCAATCGCGCCGCCATTGGGGTTTACGCGAGGATCATCATCGGCAATGCCAAGGCCCCGCAGAACGGCCAAGCCTTGGGCCGCGAAGGCCTCGTTCAGCTCGATCACCGACAGATCGGCGACTGTCAGCCCGTTCTGGGCCAACAGTTTCTGCACCGCTGGCACCGGGCCATAGCCCATGACGCGTGGGGCGACCCCAGCGCTGGCGGCGCCCAGAACGCGGGCAATCGGTTTCAACCCATGGGCCTTGGCCGCCTCGGCGCTGGCGATGATCATCGCCGCCGCCCCGTCATTCACGCCGCTGGCATTGCCTGCTGTTACAGTGCCATCCGCCCGCGTGATCGGGCGCAGCTTGGCCAGATCTTCGGCCTTAGTGTCGCCGCGCGGGTGTTCGTCTTGGGTGACAAGCGCGGTCTTGCCGCGTCCCAGATCCACCGTCACGGGCACAATCTCGGCCCCAAGCCGCCCGTTTTCCTGTGCCGCGCTCGCCAAGCGTTGCGAGCGCAGCGCAAAGGCATCCTGATCGGCGCGGCTGATCCCATAGTCATCTGCCAGATTCTCGGCGGTTTCTGGCATTGACTCGGTGCCATGGGCCGCCTTCATCTTCGGGTTCACAAAGCGCCAGCCGATCGTGCTGTCGGCAATCTCCGCCGTGCGGGCAAAGGCGGTGGTGGCTTTGGGCATGACCATGGGCGCGCGGGTCATCGATTCAACACCCCCCGCGATGGCAAGGCCAATCTCCCCGGCCTTGATGGCGCGCACCGCCGCTGACACGGCCTCCATCCCTGATCCGCAGAGGCGGTTGACTGTGGCACCCGGCACGGTTTCGGGCAGGCCCGCCAACAACAAAGCCATGCGCGCCACATTGCGGTTGTCCTCACCTGCCTGATTGGCGCAGCCCATCCAGACCTCTTCCACCGCCGCAGGGTTCATCCCCGGATTGCGCGCCAAAAGGGCCGCCAGTGGAATGGCTGCCAGATCATCCGTACGCACCGATGCCAAAGCCCCCGCATAGCGGCCAATCGGGGTGCGGATGTAGTCACAGATGAACGCGTCAGGCATGGGGCACTCCTGTTTTACGATATGGTCTTTCAAGTTTGAAGGAATTGCAAGCCGCCTAACTATCGGCGAGTTGCCGCAATTGTGTGATCAGCGTTTCAGCGGCAGGGGACAGTCGGGTGGCGCGCAGGGTGCAAATGCCGATCGGTTGGCGCATGGTGGGCAGGTCAATGGGTAGGGCGGCCACATTGCCCAGATCAATTTCAAAACGCGCCAATTGCACGGGCCAAACCGCCAGATGATCCGCCCCCAAGACAAGGGCACGGTTGGTCAGAAAGGACACCGACTCGACGCAATTGGCGGGGGCGGCTGCGTTCTCAATGCGAAATGCCTCGTCAATCTGCCGCCGAAGCGAGGTTTCGCGCCGGGGCAAGATCCACGGTTCATGCGCCAGATCAGCCAGCGAGAGCCGCCGTCGGGCCAACAGGGGATGCCCCGCACGCACAACGATGCGGGCGTGATCGTCGCAGAGGATTTCCTCGGCAATATCGCCGCCCACGGAAAAGGCGGGCAGGCGGCCCACAATCAGATCAAGATCGCCTTGGCGCAGGTCTGGTAGCAGGACATCCGTGGTTCCTTCCTTTACGGTGATTGCCAGATTTGGCCGCGTCCGCCGCACGGCTGCAATCGCCTCGGGCAACATGCGCACGGCGGCAGACACCGAAACCCCCACCGCCACGCGCCCCCCGGCGCCCGAGCGAAGGTCTTCCAGCTCTTGGCCCGCATGGCGCAGTTGCGACAGCACCAGCCGCGCATGGGCGATCAAAACCCGCCCCTCCGCCGTTGGGCTGACGCCGCGGTTGGTGCGGTCAAACAGCCGCGCACCGATCACCGCCTCGGCCTCTTGCAGCGCTTTGGTGACGGCGGATTGGGTCAGACCTATCGTTTGGGCCGCAGCCAAAAGCGTGCCCTCGTGCGCAATCGCGTCGATCAACGACAGATGACGCAATGACAGATGGGTTTCCAGACGCGGGATCGGGGCCATTTTGCTATTCCCAATTAGAATATCCACCTTCTGATACTTCATTTGCTTTCATGTCACCACTGCGGATTAATGACACAAACCACGCAAGGGCCTGCGATGACTGACTATCCCGACCTACAGCTGTTCATCGACAATCGCTGGCGCAGGACCACCGAAAGCTTGCCGGTCCTGAACCCCGCGACCGAAGAGGAAATCGGTCGTCTGCCAGTGGCGGGTCAGGCCGAATTGGAGGATGCGCTGGATGCCGCCGAGCGTGGTTTTCGGATCTGGTCGCGCACCGCCCCGCGCATCCGCGCGCAGATCATCCTGAAAGCCGCGAGCCTGCTGCGTGAGCGTGGGCCGATGATCGCCCCGTCTATCACCATGGAAAACGGCAAGCCTTTGGGTCAGGCCGCGATGGAAGTGGTCCGGGGGGCTGAGTTTTTCGAATGGGACGCGGGCGAGGCGCAGCGGCTTTATGGCCATGTGGTGCCTTCGGCGCCCGGCATTCGGTATACCGTGCTGCGTGAACCGGCGGGCATTGTTGCGGGCTTTGCGCCGTGGAACTTCCCCCTCAGCCAGCCTGCGCGCAAGATCGCGGGGGCCTTGGCCTCGGGCTGCTCGATCATTCTGAAAGCGGCCGAGGAAACCCCGGCGGGGGCCATCCATATTGCGCGGGCCTTTCAAGATGCCGGGCTGCCTGCGGGGGTTTTGAACCTTGTCTTCGGCAATCCGGCCGAGATTTCCAGCTATCTGATCCCGCAAGATCGTATTCGGGTGGTGGCCTTTACGGGGTCGACCGCGGTGGGCATCCATCTGACGGAAATGGCCGCGCGCGCGATGACGCCGGTCTTGATGGAGCTTGGTGGTCATGCGCCGGTGATCGTATGTGATGATGTCGATCCTGTTGTTGCAGGGCGTATGTCGGCGGCACGCAAGGCGCGCAATTCGGGGCAGGTTTGCACCTCTCCGACCCGGTTTTTTGTGATGGAAAAGAACTTTGACGCCTTCGCCAAGGCCTTTGCCGAACGCGCCGCTGCGGTGCGGATGGGCAATGGGCTGGACCCGTCTACCGAGATGGGGCCGGTGGCCAATCACCGCCGGATTGCCGCTTTGGATGCGCTGGTCGAAGATGCGATTGCCAAGGGCGCGCGAGTTCTGGCGGGCGGCGCGCGGCCAAATGGGCCGGGTTATTTCTTTCCTGTCACCGTTCTGGCCGATGTGCCGGGTGATGCCCGCGTGATGCGCGAGGAACCCTTTGGTCCCTTGGCCATCCTGAACCCTGTGCGCGACATTGACGAGGCGATCACCTGCGCCAATGCGCTGCCCTTCGGCCTTGCCGCCTATGGATTTACCCACTCCGCCGCCAATGTGGACCGGCTGACGGCGGGGATCGAGGCGGGGAACCTGTCGATCAACACGCTGGAAGCGTCCGTCGCTGAGGTGCCCTTTGGCGGGGTTAAATTCTCGGGCCATGGCCGTGAAGGCGGGGCCGAGGGGCTGCATCATTACACCGTGGTCAAGACCATCTCGCACAAGATGGAGCTGGACCCAGAGCCGACCGTTTCAGGAGCGAAGCCGTGAAATATTCCCGCAAAGACGCCAAATCGCACGCCTTTGACCGTATGAAGGGCATCTGGGCGGCGGGGCTGATGCCGTTTCGGGACGATCTGTCGATCGATGAAGAGGGCTTTGCGGCCAATATGGATCATTGGATCGACGATCTGGGGATTGATGGGTTTTTCATTGCTGGAAAGCAGGGCGAATTTTTCGCCATGTCGGTCGATGAACGCAAACGCGCCTTTGATCTCGCGGTCAAGGCTGCCGCTGGGCGCGCGCAAACCATCATGTCCTGTTCAGATCAGAATATGGATGTGGTGATTGATCTGGCGCGCCATGCGCAGAGCTGTGGGGCCGATTACATTGTTGTCCATGCGCCGATTTTGCATTTCTACAAAGCGCAGGATGAAACCCTGATCCGCTATTATGAAACGATTGCGTCAAAGGTCGACATTGGCATTGCGCTGTGGTCGCACCCGGACAGCGGCTATTTGATGAGCCCGGCGCTGTGCAACAGGTTGGCCGATATCGAAACGGTGGTGGCAATCAAGTATTCAGTTCCAAGACCGATGTATGCCGAGCTTTCGCGGCTGGCGGGTGATCGCATGATCGTATCAACCGCCTCGGAAGAGGAATGGCTGGACAATATTCTAGAGCTGAACTGGCAGCTTTACCTGTGTTCCTCGCCCCCATACCTGATCCAGACCGCCGCCGACAAACGGATGCGCGCCTATACAGATGCGGCTTTTGCCGGGCGCGGCGAGGAGGCCCGGGCGATCCGCGACAGTCTGGAGCCGGTGCGCCATGCGCTGAAATCCACCCGCCCCCCCGAAAAGCCTCATGCGCATCAGAAATACTGGCAAGAGCTTTTGGGCCAAACCGGGGGCCGCGTCCGCCCGCCCTGTCTGGAGCTGACCGAGGCCGAGAAGGCCAAGACAAGGCTTGCATTTGAAACCTGTGGCCTGAAACTGGCCTGATATCGCGGAGGATACCATGACCCGCCTTTCTGCCTTTAACTTCCAGAAATGGATTGATGAACATAAGCACCTGTTGAAACCCCCGGTGGGCAATCAACTGGTGTTCAAGGATGCCGATCTGATGGTCACCGTGGTGGGTGGCCCGAACGAGCGCTGCGATTACCACGATGATCCGGTCGAAGAGTTCTTTTACCAACTTAAGGGCGATATGCTGCTGAAGTTGCATGACACCACGACGGGCGATTTTTATGATGTGCCCATCCGCGAGGGCGATATTTTCCTGTTGCCGGCCCACATGCGCCATTCACCGCAACGCCCGCAGGAAGGGTCAATCGGGCTGGTGATCGAACCCGCCCGGCCCGAAGGCGCGTTGGATGCGATCGAATGGTATTGCTTTGACTGCAACGCCCGCGTCCACCGGGCCGAGGTGGATCTGGAATCGATCGTCGATGACCTGCCACCGATCTATGCCGCCTTTTATGCCGATGAAAAACTGCGCACCTGCCCGCAATGCGGCGCGTTGCATCCGGGCAAAAAGCCCCCTGCGGGCTGGGTGAAGCTGTAACGAATTCAGGCTTGAAGTGACGATCAGGCCTGTCAGACTGTCTAAAAACAAAAGAACGACACAACTGGGAGAATGCCATGAAACGACTTTTGACCACGGCCAGCCTTCTTGTCGCGCTGGCGGTTCCTGCCTATGCCGAGGGCACCAAGATTGGCGTCATCACCACGCTGTCTGGCCCGGCAGGTTATTTGGGCGAGCAGATCCGCGATGGCCTGACGCTGGGGCTGAATGCCTCTGGCGCCCCCTTTGAGCTGGTTGTCGAAGATGACGCCCGCGATCCGAACACCGGAGTTCAGGCCGCTGATCGGATGCTGAACGAAGAAGGCATCAAGCTTTTGACGGGCATTGTGTTTTCCAACGTGTCGGGTGCTGTGGTGCCCGAGGCGCTGGATGCGGGCGCGATCTATGTCAGCCCGAACGCCGCCCCCTCGCCCTTGGCGGGCGAAAAGTGCCATCCGAACTATTTTGTGGTCAGCTGGCAAAATGACAGCCTGCACGAAGCCTCGGGCGCTGCGGCCAAGAAGTTGGGCTATACGACCGCCGTTGCCTTGGCACCCAACTATCAGGCGGGCAAAGACGCCATCGCAGGCTTTACCCGAGAGTTTGGCGGTGAGGTGACCGAGATTTACACCGGTGTTGAACAGTCTGACTTTGCTGGAGAAATGGCGCAGATCCGTGACAAGGCTCCGCAGGTAGTGTTCCAGTTCCATCCCGGCGGACAGGGCATTGCGTTCCTCAAGCAATATCAGCAATCGGGCCTTCTGGGTGCGATCCCGATGGTTTTGTCAGAACCGTCTTATGATGCGGTGATCCTTAAGGCTGTTGGGCCGGCGGCGATTGGTGTGACGGGCACCACCCATTGGAATGATGACTTCGACAACGAGGCCTCCAAGGCCATGGTGGCCGCATGGGCTGCGGCGCATCCTGACACCCCGCTGACCACCTATGCCCAGCAGGCCTATGACACCGGCCTTCTGATCGGCTCGGCGTTGAATGCGGCCGGGGGCGACACCGACATTGCGGCGTTGCAAGCCGCGATCAAGGCGGCGGATTTTGCCTCGACCCGGGGCAGTTTTGCCTTTGGCCCGAACCAGCACCCGGTGCAGGATTGGTATCTGACCGAAATCGTCGCAGATGATGCGGGCAACCCCAAGATCGTGACCAAGGAAAAGATCCGCGAAGCGGTGGGCGACGTTTACGCAGCCAACTGCAAGATGTGATGTGAACCGGGCCGAGGGCGCCCCCTCGGCCCATTCCTTGCACCCAAAGCCAAAGGCGCGGGCCGATGATCCTTTTGTTCGAGCAGCTTTTGAACGGGCTGCAATACGGCGTCACGCTGTTTTTGCTGGCCGCCGGATTGACGTTGATTTTTGGCATCATGGGGGTGATCAACCTTGCCCATGGCGCGCTGTATATGGTTGGGGCATTCGCGGCCTCTTGGGTGTCGATCCAGACTGGAAATTTCTGGGGCGGGTTATTGTCAGGGCTGGCCGCTGCCGCCATTGCGGGTTTTTTGGTGGAACTTGGTGTCATGCGGCGGCTCTACGCCCGTGATCATTTGGATCAGGTGTTGGCCACCTTTGCGCTGATCCTGATCTTTAACCAATCCACCGTTTTGATCTTTGGTCGTCAGCCGCTGTTCACCTCGCTTCCCGAGGTGTTTTCAGGCTCGATCGAAATCATCCCCGGGCTGCCCTATCCGACCTATCGATTGTTTGTCATCTTCGTTGGTCTGGTGGTGGCCTTGGGGCTGTATGTCCTGATCAACAAGACCCGTGTTGGTATGCTGGTGCGCGCGGGTGCCTCCAACCGTCAGATGGTGCGGGCGCTGGGCGTCAATATTCAGGGCCTCTACACCGCCGTGTTTGCGCTTGGGGCGCTTTTGGCGGGGCTGGCTGGGGTCATGGCCTCGCCCATTGTGTCGGTGCAGGTCGGGATGGGGGATGAGATTATTCTGGCCACCTTTGTCGTCGTTGTGATCGGCGGGGTCGGCTCGGTCAAAGGGGCCTTTGTCGCCGGAATCCTTTTGGGCATGTTCGACACCATGCTGCGCGCATTTCTGCCAGCAACGCTGCAACAGGTGATGCCGGGCCCCGAGGCGCAGGCCTTGGGCGTGGGGCTGTCATCGATGGGGATCTATCTGATGATGGCGCTTGTGCTGCTGATCCGCCCGCGTGGCCTTTTTGCGGCACGGGGGTAAGGGATGAAACGCGAAAACCTTGTCCTTCTGGTGGTCTTAGTCCTCTTGGCGCTGGTGCCCGTCGCCGCCGAGGCAACGGGGCAAGCCAGTTGGGTTCGTCTGGTGGGTCAGGCGCTGATTTATGGCATGGCGGCGGCCAGCCTGAATTTCATTCTGGGCTATGGCGGCATGGTCAGCTTTGGCCATGCGGCGTTTTTCGGCATTGGCGGCTATGTGGTGGGGATTTTGTATCACCACTTTGACGCCGGAACCGCGTTTTTGGGGGTCATCCCCGGCACTGACCAGATGCTTATCACCCTGCCTGCGGCGATTATCATCGCCGGGCTGGCTGCCGCGCTGGTCGGGGCCTTGTCGCTGCGGACGGGGGGCGTGCAGTTCATCATGATCACGCTGGCCTTTGCGCAGATGTTCTTCTTCCTGTTCATCAGCCTGAAAACCTATGGTGGCGAAGATGGCATCATGGTGCGCCGCACCAATTCGTTGCCGGGTCTGGATATGAAGGACCGCGCCACGCTGTATTGGGTCGTCTTGGGTTTCGCGGCGGCCTATTATCTGTTCCTGCGCCGTCTGGTAAATTCTTCCTTTGGCCAGATCATCGCGGGCATTCGCCAAAATGAGCGGCGCATGGCGGCGATGGGCATTTCGACTTACCGCTACAAGCTTTATGCCTTCATCCTGTCAGGGATGGGGGCGGGGTTGGCCGGGGCCTTGATGGTGAATTTCCTGCGCTTTGCTTCACCCGACATGATGCACTGGACCCGGTCGGGCGAGCTGATGGTGATGGTTATTCTGGGCGGGGTTGGCACCTTGGCCGGGCCGTTCATCGGGGCGGGGGCGCTGTTCACGCTGGAAACCACGCTGGCACGCTATACCGAACATTGGATGCTGCCGGTCGGTATTCTTTTGCTGATTGTGGTTTTGGCCACCAAAGGTGGGCTGATGGCGCTGATCACCCGGCTGGGGGGCAAGAAATGACCCAGGTTCTTGAGATTGCCGGATTGGTCAAAACCTTTGGCGGGCTGATGGCCACCGACCATGTCTCGCTTACGGTCAATGCGGGCGAGATTCACGCGTTGATCGGGCCGAACGGGGCGGGGAAATCGACGCTGATCAACCAGATCTGTGGCGAGCTGGCGCCAAACGCGGGCCAAATTCATCTGGCCGGGCGCGACATCACCCGCCTGCCCCCGGCTGAGCGGGTGGCGTTGGGCTTGGGGCGGACGTTTCAGATCACCTCGCTTTTGGATGATATGACGGTGCGCGAAAATCTTGGTCTTGCCGTTCAGGCGCGCGAGGGCGGCAATTTTCGCATCTTTGACCGCGCTGCCAAACGCGCCGAGGTGTGGGATGAGGTGGCGGCCAGTTTGGACGCCTCGGCGCTGGGCCCGCGGGCCGATGTGCCGGTTGCCGATCTGGCCCATGGCGAGAAAAAGCAGTTGGAATTGATGATGGCCTTGGCCCAGCGGCCCCGGCTTTTGTTGTTGGATGAGCCGATGGCGGGCCTTGGCCATGTGGAAAGCCAGCAGATGATCGAGGCCCTGCGTGCTGTTCGCAAGGATTGTGCGATCTTGTTGGTCGAGCATGACATGGAGGCGGTGTTCGCGCTGGCCGATCGGATTTCGGTTCTGGTCTATGGCCAGATCATCGCCGCCGGAACTGCGGATGAGATCCGCGCCAATCCGGCGGTGCGCGAAGCCTATCTGGGCGAGGAGGACTCGTGATGTTGTCAGTCCAGAATTTGCAGGCTGGGTATGGCGCGTCTCAGGTGTTGTTCGACATCTCGCTGGAGATCAAGGAAGGCGAGGTTGTCACCCTGATGGGGCGCAACGGGATGGGCAAAACCACGACGGTGCGCAGCATCATGGGGCTTTTGGCACCTCGCGGGGGGGCGGTGACCTATGACGGGCGCGCGATTGCGGGCATGGCACCGGAAAAGGTTGCGCGTCTGGGTTTTGGCCTTGTGCCAGAAGGGCGGCAGGTGTTTCCGAACCTGACGGTGCGGGAAAATCTGGTGGCAACCTCGGCCAACCGTCTGGGGGCTTCCAGCCCTTGGACCTTGCCGCGCATTTATGATCTTTTCCCCCGTCTGGGCGAACGCGCGGGGCAAATGGCGGCCACGCTGTCGGGTGGGGAACAGCAGATGCTGGCTGTGGGCCGGGCGTTGATGACCAACCCGCGTTTGCTGATCTTGGATGAGGCAACCGAAGGCTTGGCGCCGGTGATCCGCACTGAAATCTGGCATGTGGTGGAGCGGCTTAAGCAAGAGGGGCAATCTATCCTTCTGATCGACAAGACGTTTTCGGTTCTAAAGCGGCTGGCTGACCGGCACTTTATCCTAGAAAAAGGCCAGACGGTTTGGTCAGGCACCAGTGACGATCTGACCCGCGACCATGACCGCGTGCAGGCTTGGGTGGGGGTGTGATGCGGCTTGTGCTGGTTGGCTGGGGTGCCATCGGGGCCGAGGTCGCGCGGCTTTTGGCCGAACGGCGCGCGCCGGTTAATCTGGTTGCGGTGGGCTTGCGTGATGCCAACCGCAACCTGCCGTGCCCCATCCTGACCGACCCTGACGATCTGGCCGCCTTTCGCCCCGATCTGGTGGTCGAGGCGGCGGGCCGCGCCGCTGTGCTGCCTTGGGGCCGGGCGGCGCTGATGGCCGGGGCGGATTTCGTGCCGGCCTCCACCTCGGCCTTTGCCGAGGATGGCCCGCTGGATGCGCTGCTGGCGGTGGCCCGTGCGCAGGGCCGCCAGATTCTGATTCCCCCCGGTGCCTTGGGTGGCATTGACGCCCTGTCGGCCGCCGCGCGTTTGCCCTTGGCCAGTGTCACGCATGAGGTGACAAAACCCGCGCTGGCCTGGCGGGGAACCGAGGCTGAAACGCTGTGCGATCTGGCAGGCCTTCGCCAAGCGCAATGCTTTTTTGAAGGCACTGCGCGGCATGCTGCGCAGTGGTTTCCGCAAAATGCCAATGTGGCGCTGATCTCGGCCTTGGCCGGGCTAGGCCCTGATGCCACCACCTTGCGGCTGATCGCAGATCCCGCCGCCACCGCTAACCGCCACCGCCTTGTGGCCATTGGTGAATTTGGCCGGATGGAGATCACTTTGGACAATCTGCCCTTGGCAAATAACCCCAAATCCTCGGCGCTGACCGCGCTGTCACTGGTGCGGCTGATTGAGAACCGCACAAGCCACTTGGTGATCTGATGCAACACGACGAAGCCAATCTGCCCCGTGCCCAGTTGGATGCCGATTACACCGCGCGGGCCACTGTGACGGATGCAGAATTTGGGCGCATCATCGGGCAATACCGTGATCTGACGGCCCGCGCGCAGGACAGTTGCCCGCATCAGACCCATGAGTTTTGCGCCGAAACTGGGCTGAAACTGGATCTGTATGGCACCAAGCCGGGCGAAAAGCGGCCCTTGGTGGTGTTTATCCATGGTGGCTATTGGCGGGCGCTGGACCGGGCGCATTCTGGCTTTGCCGCGCCTATGCTGAACGCGCATGGCATTGCCTGCGCCGTGCCCGATTATCGGCTGGCCCCTGCGGTTTCGATCACCCAGATCATCGGTGATTGCCGCCGCGCGCTGGCGTGGCTGTGGACCAATGCCGACCGTCTTGGGATTGACCGGACGCGTATCACTGTCACCGGGTCATCTGCCGGGGGGCATCTGGCCGCCGCTATGGCTCAGCCGGGTTGGCAGGCGGGCCATGGCCTGCCGGATCAACCCTTGCATGGCTGCCTGCCCGTTTCGGGCCTGTTCGAACTGGCCCCGCTGGCCGCGAGCCATGTGCAAGACTGGATGCGCTTTACCGCCGATGAGCTGGCCCAAAGCCCGATGCGCCAGCCGCCAAGGGCTGTGCGCGGGGCCTTGGCATTGGCGGCGGATGCGGGTGAATCTGCGGGCTTTCATCGCCAGTCAGATGCTTTTGCCGCAGTAACGGGCTGGCCGGTGATGCGGGTGCCCGCGCGCAACCATTTTGATGTGATCCTTGATCTGGCAGATGGGCAGACCGATTTGGCCAAAGCACTGGTGGCACTGGCCAAATGAAACAGGGCCGGGAAATCCCCGGCCCCGTCACACGTTGTTTTGGTTCTTACGAAGCTTTGCGGCGGGTCAAGGATTGCGCGGTATAGACCAAGATGGCTAGTCCAATCGCGCCCAAAGCCGCGACGCCCAACAGAACGATCACATCAATCGGCCCGCCGATATCTTTGAAGGCGGAGTTTGTGATGCCCTGCACAAACAGCACCGCCGCAATGGCACCCACAGGCATCGACAGCTGTGCCCAAAGGAACTTGCGCATCGACAAGGACCGATCCCGGATCAGCACATAAAGATAGAAGGCTGTGATGACCACGGCCGCCGCAACCAGCGCCCAGAAAAGACCGCGACCGAACATCTCTTCGAAAACCGCGATCAGGGTGGAAAATGTCAGTTCTTTCATGGCGTTTCCCCCTTATGCCTTGCCGCGCAGCATGGCGTTATAGGTGGCCTTCAGCGCCACCTCTTTCATCAGCCAGCTGATCCACAGCTCTTCCAAAGGCGCGATCATGCCGGGAAAGCTGGGAACCAGATTGTTGTTATAGTCAAACTCGATCAGCATCGCGCTGCCGACACGGGTGATCAGCGGGCAAGAGGTATAACCGTCATAGGTGGCCGTGCCTTCGCGCCCCTCAATCGCGGCGATCAGGTGATCTTCGACAACGGGCACCTGCCATTTGACCGAAGCTGCGGTTTTGCCTTTGGGCACACCGGCCACATCGCCCAGCGCAAAAATCTCGGGATAGCGCAGGTGGCGCATGGTTTTCTGGTCACATTCGACCCAGCCCTGATCGGTCCACTTGTCGGCCCATGATAGGCCCGACTGGCGGATCACCTCGGGCGCGCGCTGTGGCGGGATCACATGCAGATAGTCGTAAGGCATCTCGACCGTGGTCTTGATCTCGGCCTTCGTGGTGGCATCAATCTCGGTCTTTTCAAAGGTTGCCACCTTCTTGCCCGGCTCCATCGACACCATTTTGTGGCTCATATGGGTCTTGATGCCGCGCTGACCGAACAGCATCCGCACCTTTTCGGCCACGATTGGCACGCCGAACAGTGCACCCTGCGGTGCGGCATAGTGAATTTCATACTTGCCCGCAGCGCCGCCCCGGCTGGCGATATCCTCGACGAGGAAGGCGTGTTTCAACGGCGCACCGGCACATTTCATCTCGGTCGCCGGGCGGGTCATCACAGCGACGCCGCCTTCTTCGGTGAATTTCTGCGCCGCGGCCCAAGTTTTGGCCGCATATTCTGGGCCGGAATAGAGCGCGCCGATCCCGTTGGTGCCCACCATATCCAGCGAGAAGCCGGGGACAGCGTCATAATCCAGCACAAGGCCGGGCGCGACGATCAGGAAATCATAGGACAGCTTGGTGCCGCCCTCGGTTGCCACTGTCTTGGCCACCGGATCAATCGCGGCGGCCTTTTCGGCCAAGAGCGTGACGCCCTTGGGCAGCCAATCGGTCGTTTGGCTGACAGTGTAATTCGCAGGCTTCAACCCGGCGGCGACAAGGCTAAGGCCCGGCTGATAAAGATGCTCTTTGCGACCGTCGATGATGGTGATCTCGGCCCCATCCAGCCGTTCCACCAGCCGGTTCACCAGCGCGGTGCCCGCAGCACCCGCCCCGATCACCACAATCTTGGCCTTTGTTGCCACCTTGGCAGCACGGGCAGGTGAGCCAAGGGCCGCAAGGCTTGCGCCCGCAACTGCAAGCCCCAAAAACCCGCGCCGAGTCGGAATCAATCCGCGTTCCATGATCTCTCCTCCCTCAAAACTAATGCCACATGCCTGACATATGTTTTGTCAGGGCAACTTGATCTGGATCAAGTGACATTCTAATTGTTGCATGTAATCTGCGTTCGGTCCAGTGAAGGTGAACCAAGGTGCGCCCAATTCGTTTCACCGATCTGGCCCGGCTGATGCCAATCCTGTCATGGTCCAGATCTTACACCCGGCATGAGGCTGGGCAGGATGGGCTGGCGGCGTTGATCGTGACGATCATGCTGATCCCCCAATCACTCGCCTATGCCATGCTGGCGGGGATGCCGCCCGAGGCGGGGCTTTATGCCTCGATCCTGCCGATCATTGCCTATGCGGTCTTTGGATCAAGCCGGGTTCTGGCGGTGGGGCCGGTGGCGGTGGTGTCGCTGATGACCGCTGCCGCGCTGGGCTCGGTGGCCGAAGCTGGCACGGCTGATTATGCCACGGCGGCCCTGACCTTGGCTGCCTTGTCAGGTGCGATGCTGTTCGTGATGGGCCTTTTGCGCATGGGGTTCATCGCAAACTTTCTGTCCCACCCCGTGATTGCGGGCTTTATCACCGCATCGGGCATTCTGATTGCCATGGGCCAAGTTGGCCCTTTGGTTGGCGTCAAGGTCAGCGGTGCTTCGATGCCAGAGTTGTTGCACAGCTTTTGGCAGGATCGTGCCGCATTTAGCGGGCAAACGCTGTTGATCGGAGCATTATGCGTGGCGTTCCTGTTCTGGGTGCGGCGATGGATGAAACCGTCCTTGCGGGCGCTGGGTGTTGGGCCGGTGCTGGCCGATATCTTGACAAAGGCCGGGCCGGTTATGGCGGTTTCGGCCTCGACTTTGGTGGTTTGGGGTTTTGGTTTGGATGTTGCGGTGGTGGGAGCGGTGCCCGCAGCACTGCCACCGCTGACCAGCCCCAGCTTTGATCTGGCCCTGATCAAAGATCTGGCGATGCCCGCTTTTCTGATCTCGGTCGTGGGCTTTGTGGAATCCGTCTCGGTGGCGCAGACCTTGGCGGCGCGCAAACGTCAGCGCATTCGCCCTGATCAGGAATTGATCGGCCTTGGTGCGGCCAATCTGGCCGCTGGCTTTTCAGGGGGTTTTCCGGTGACGGGGGGCTTTGCGCGGTCGGTGGTGAATGCCGATGCCGGGGCGGCCACGCCCGCGGCGGGGATTTACACGGCCCTTGGTCTGGCCATTGCCGCGCTGGCGCTGACGCCGCTGTTGTATTTCCTGCCCAAAGCCACGCTGGCGGCCACGATCATCGTTGCCGTTCTGGGGTTGGTGGATCTGTCGATTTTGAAAAAGACATGGGGCTACGCCCGCGCCGATTTTGTGGCTGTCGCAGGCACCATTCTGGTCACGCTGGCCCTTGGGGTGGAGGCTGGCATCTCGACGGGTGTGATTCTGTCAATCGGGTTGCATCTGTGGCGCAGCTCGCGGCCCCATGTGGCCGAGGTGGGGTTGGTCGCGGGCACCCAGCATTTCCGCAATATCCTGCGTTATGAGGTGATCACCGATCCTGCCGTTTTGTCCTTGCGGATCGACGAGAGCCTGTATTTCGCCAACACCCGCTATCTGGAGGATCTGATCCTTGCCCGCACCGCCGAAGATGCCGCGCTGCGCCATGTGATCTTGATGTGTTCGGCGGTGAATGAAATCGACATGACCGCGCTGGAAACGCTGGAGGCGTTGATGATGCATCTGAAAGATCGGGGCATCGCGCTGCATCTGTCCGAAGTGAAGGGGCCTGTGATGGACCGCTTGCAGCGATCCAGCTTTCTGGGCCATCTGACGGGCCGGGTGTTCCTAAGCCAGCATGAGGCCTTTGCCAGCCTGACCAACCACGCCTAGGGCTGGACGCCATCGCACAGGCCGGGCAATCTGGCGCAAAAGGGGGGTGCGGATGGACCTGAATTCAGATCTTGGCGAAAGCTTTGGCCCTTGGAGCATGGGCGATGATGCGGCGATGCTGGGGGTTGTTACCTCGGCCAATATTGCCTGCGGTGGCCATGCCAGTGACCCCGACACGATGTTTGCCACCTTGCGCATGGCGGCGGACCGTGGCGTCGTGATTGGGGCGCATCCGGGCTATGCTGACCCTTTGGGATTTGGCCGACGGGTCATTCCGATGGAGCCGGTCGAGATCTCCCGCATGGTCGCCGCCCAAGTGGGCGCGTTGCAGGGCGTGGCGGCGCTGGCCGGTGCAAAGGTGGCCTATGTTAAAGCACATGGTGCTTTGGCCAATCTGGCCGCCGACCGTCGTGAAGTGGCCGATGCCATCGCGCTGGCGGTGAAGGCGCTGCCGGGAAATCTGGCGATTTTGGCCATCTCGGGCACCGAGTTGGAGGCCGCAGGCCATGCAGCGGGTCTGCCCACCTATTCCGAGATTTTCGCCGACCGCGCCTATCTGCCCAATGGTCGTTTGGTGCCGCGCTCGCGCCCTGATGCGATGGTGCATGGGGCCAAAGCGGCGGCAGATCGGTTGATTGGGTTTTTGGACAGTGGGCTGATGCCCGTGGTTGGGGGTGACCCCATTCCCTTGGCGGCGCAGTCGATTTGCGTGCATGGTGACAGCCCCGATGCCGTGGCAATGGCGCGTGAAATCCGCGCGCGGTTGCAGGCGGCGGGGGTTGTCCTATCGTCGTTCGTCCCGTGATGGCACCTGTCTTCCGCCCCGTTGCCGAACATGGTCTTTTGGTGGAATTCGGCGACCGGATTGATCCTTCAACCCATGCCGCCGTGCTGGCGCTGGACCGTGCCTTGGCGGCCAATCCTTTTCCCGGCTTTGCCGAGGCGGTTCCGGCCTATGTCAATCTTTTGGTGCGTTTTGATCCGATGGTGACCGATCATGCCGCCGTTGAGGCGGCCCTGCGGGCGTTGATGCTTTCACCATTGCCCGAAGCTGCGCAGACCGCAAAGCGGGTGGTGGATGTGGTCTATGATGGCCCCGATCTGGAGGAGGTGGCGGGCCGCTGTGGTTTAACCCCCGAAGCGGTGATTGCCGCACATCTGGCGGGGGATTATCAGGTGGCGCTTTATGGGTTTGCGCCGGGGTATGCCTATTTGTCGGGTGTGCCGCAGGACATAACCCTGCCGCGCAAAGAGGCGGCGGTGCGTGGCGTGGCCGCAGGATCGGTGATCATCGCCGCAGGACAGTGCATTGTCACCACGCTGACCATGCCCACCGGTTGGTGGATTATCGGACATTCGCCCACACGCATTCTCGACCCCCAAGGCGCGCGGCCCTTTTTGTTTGACGTGGGCGACCGCGTGCAGTTTCAGCGGGTAAGCCCATGACCGCGCGGCTGACCATCGGCTTTGCCGGGCCGCATGTGACCGTGCAAGATGGCGGGCGGCCGGGGCTGGCGCGGTTTGGCGTGCCGGCTTCGGGTGCAATGGACCGTCTGGCGCTTGCGGCGGCCAATCTGGCGGTTGGCAACGCGCCGGGATCGGCGGCGATTGAGGTGTCTTTGGGTGGCCTGCACCTGGATTGCCTGAGCGGGCCTGTCAGCTTTGCGGTCGCGGGGGGTGGGTTTATCGTCGAGCATGGCGGTCAAAAAGGGGGATCGTGGCAAGTGGCCACCCTTGCGGCCGGAGATAGGCTGATCATCCGCCGCGGGCCTTGGGGGGCGTGGTGCTATCTTGCCTTTGCCGGGAAGCTTGACGCGACGCCGTGGCTGGGGTCGGTGGCCACACATTCGCAATCGGGGTTTGGCGGTGGCCGCGTCCTGACGGGCGCAGAATTGACCGTTGAAATGCCGCGCGTCATCGCGTCGAAGGCCTTGCCCTGCCCAACCTTTGCGCGGCCCTTGACCGAAATCCGTGCCACGCTTGGTCCGCAGGATCGGTTTTTTACGGCCGAGCAGATCGCCATATTCGAAGCTGCCATTTGGCGGCTCAGCGGTGCTTACGACCGAATGGGCGTTCGCCTGACCGGGCCAGCCTTGCCGCCGGATGCGCCGCTGTCCATGCCATCAGAACCTGTGGCGCGAGGATCGGTGCAGGTGGCGGGCGATGGTGTGGCCACAGTGCTTTTGGCAGATCATCAAACCACGGGGGGGTATCCCAAACTGGCAACCGTTCTGGACGCAGATCTTGATCGCTTTGCTCAATTGCGCCCCGGAGATGGGTTTCGCTTTCGTCTGACATTACCGGATGAGGCACAGCGCCATGCCCGCCGTTTGGCTGCGCTGCGCCAAAGCTGGCTTGAAGGGCTGCAAAAGGGCCGTAATGGGTTACGGCCCCAAGACGCTTAGCCCAATATCTCGTCTTGGTGTTCGCCAAGCTTGGGTGCCGGACGGCTTAGGGCAAGGTCGGCCCCTGAAAAGGTCATCGGGCTGCGCACGCCGGGCAGACCTCCGGGGGCGATCTGCAAACCGCGCGCCTTGACCTGCGGATCATCGAACACCTCGGCCAGATCATTGATCGGCCCGGCAGGCACGCCTTGATCTTCGCAGGCTTGCAGCAAATCGGCCTTGGCCCAGCGCTGTGTCGCCTGCGTTAGTCGGGCGGTCATCGCCGCGCGGTTCGCGATCCGATCTGCATTGGTCAGGAATTCAGGCGCCTGAGCCATGTCTTCAAGACCCAAGATGCCGCACAACCGTTGATACTGCGCGTCATTGCCGGTGGCCAAAATGATCCAGCCATCTGCGCAGTCGAACACGGCATAGGGCGCCAAATTGGGATGCGCATTGCCCATCAGACCGGGAGCCTTGCCCGACACAAGGTAATTCATCGCCTGATTGGCCATGATGCTGGTGGCGACATCCAGCAAAGCCATATCGATGTGCTGACCTGTCCCTGTGACCCCACGCTGCACCAATGCGGCCAGAATGGCGGTGGCGGCATAGACACCGGTGAAAATATCGGTGACAGCCACACCCACCTTTTGGGGTTGCCCATCTGGCGCGCCTGTCACACTCATCAATCCGGCCATGCCTTGGATGATGAAATCATAGCCCGCACGATGGGCATAGGGGCCGGTCTGACCGAAACCGGTGATCGAACAATAGACCAGACGCGGATTCACCTTGGCCAAGGAGGCGTAGTCCAGCCCATATTTGGCCAAGCCGCCCACCTTGAAGTTCTCGATCACCACATCGGCATCGGCCACCAGACGGCGCACCGTCTCTTGGCCCTCGGACGTGCGGAAATCGCAAGTTATGCCGCGCTTGCCGCGGTTGGTGGCGTGAAAATAGGCCGCGGACTGTTCGCCATCGCGGTCGATAAAGGGGGGACCCCAGCGGCGTGTGTCATCACCTTCGGGGGCCTCAACCTTGATGACATCGGCCCCGAGATCGGCCAGAGTCTGGCCGGCCCAAGGGCCTGCCAGAATGCGCGCAAGTTCGACGACTTTGATGCCAGAAAGCGGAGCGTTCATGTTATTTCGCCAGTTCGGCTTCGATCAGCGCTTTCAGCTCTGGATAGGCCATGTTGGCATGTTTGGTGCCGTTCACAAACAGCGTCGGCGTGCCTTCGACACCATCAGCTTTCATGTTTTCTTCAAAGCGGGCCACCATCGCCTCGGCCTTGGCACCATCTTTCATGCAAGCGTCCAGCGTGGCGTCATCCATGCCGGCGGTGCGTCCGATTTTCTTGATGTTTTCAACGACGACATTCGGATCCTCTGACCCGGCCCATTCAGACTGGGTTTCAAACAAGATATCCGTAATGCCAAAATAGCGCATGTCGCCGCCACAGCGCGCCATCATAGCTGCCCAAAGGCCGTAGCGGTCAAAATAGACCTCACGCAGGGTAAACTCCACCTTTCCGGTGTCGATGTATTCAGCCTTGAGCGGCTTGAACGTCGTCTCGTGGAAACGGGCACAATGCGAGCAGGTAAAGGACGCATATTCCGTAATCTTTACCGGCGCATCGGGACTGCCAAGCGTGAAATCCTTGATCTCGATCGGCGTTGCAGTTTCAGCGTCTTGGGCTTGCGCGATGCCGCCCAGCCCAAGGGCGAGCGTCAGGGCCAAAATGCCGGATGCGAGGGGTTTGAACATGGTCATGCGCCTTCCTTTGGATTGCGGCGAGTTAAGATATTTTGCGCCATGGCTTCAAGGGCTGCGCGCAATGCAGGGTCCTTGACCGGTGCTGCCGTCTCGGCGGCTTTGGCCTGAACGGCGGGGTCGGGGCGGATAGGTGCCTTGGGTGCCGGGGTGAATTCCGCCTGCCCCTCGGCAAACCCAGAGGCGGCGGTTTGAGTGATCAGAATCCGTGAAATCGCGGCATAGCCATAGGCGGCGTTCACCCGTTCGCGCAGACGTTCCTTTTGCATTTCAACCATAGGGGCCACGGCGCCCGTGGTCAGAAGTGTCAGCGAGGCCCCCATGCCTTCGCGGCCATATCCCACCTTCACGGGACGGGTCACGCGTGCCATCTCTTCACCGGCGATTTCGGCCCAATGGGTCAAAAGCCGTGCGACTGCGAAGCCGCGCGATTCCCCAACGGCACGGATCTGATGCTTTACAAGCCCACCGGTGGGTTCAAATCCGCGTTCACGGCGCGTGGGAGGGGGTGTGGGTATACGGGCCATCTGGTCCTGTCCGGGATTGACGCTATTCTAAGCGGGCGGGGCGGAAAGGAAAGCGGATTGCACGCGGCAGATGGCCGGGGGGTTCACATCCCCGGACCCCCGAGGGGTATTGAGGCCAAGATGAAAGTAAATTTAAATCAAATGCTTGGCCGGAATTCGGGGCCGGCGTGACGAAAAGGCGGGGAATAAATCTTGCGTGAGGAGGTCTGTGAAGAGGCGGGGCGCGCGTTGTTGCGCTGGTATGATGGGCAAGCCCGGGTCATGCCATGGCGTGTTGGCCCGCAGGACCGGCAGCGCGGTGTATTGCCAGACCCTTATCATGTTTGGCTGTCTGAGGTGATGTTGCAGCAAACGACTGTGGCAGCGGTGCGGGAGTATTTCCGCCGATTTGTCGCGTTGTGGCCGACGGTGGCCGATCTTGCGGCGGCCGAGGATGCGGCGGTTATGGGGGAATGGGCGGGCCTTGGCTATTATGCGCGGGCGCGGAATTTGTTGGCCTGCGCGCGCGCGGTCGTGCGTGACCATGGCGGGCGCTTTCCTGATACGGCGGAGGGATTGCGCAGCCTGCCGGGCGTTGGCCCTTACACAGCGGCGGCGGTGGCCGCGATTGCCTTTGATCGGCCAGCCGTGGTGGTGGATGGCAATGTTGAGCGTGTCTGCGCCCGGCTTTTCGCAGTTGAAACCCCGATGCCTGCGGCGAAGCCCGAATTGGTGCGGCTGGCAGGGTTGCTGACGCCCATGGCGCGGCCGGGCGATCATGCGCAGGCGATGATGGATCTGGGTGCAACGGTTTGCACCCCGCGCAAGCCTGCCTGCGAGATTTGCCCTGTGATGGCCTATTGCCAAGCTCGGCGCGCCGGACTTGCCGCCGACCTGCCCCGCAAGCTGCCCAAGCCCGCCAAGCCAGTGCGCCAAGGAGTGGTTTGGGTCGCGATGCGGCCTGATGGGGCTGTGCTGTTGGAAGATCGTCCGCCGCGTGGGCTGCTGGGGGGCATGCCCGGCTTTCCAGGCGATGGTTGGGATGGGGCGGGCGGTGCGGCACCGATGCAGGCCGATTGGCGAGAGGTGGGCGGGTTGCGGCACACCTTCACCCATTTTCATCTGGATCTGACCGTGCGCGCGGCAATCGTTGAGGCAAATCCCATGCGTGGGGCGTTTGTGCCGCGCAGCGCTTTTCAGCCGGCCAACTTGCCGACCTTGATGCGAAAGGTCTGGGACACTGCGACCGTGCGCGCGGTTGAGTGGGGGGCGACTTGGCCGTAAGCTACGTCGAATGTGCCGGAGGGTGTGATGGGTAAGATTGCCGGGTTGCGAAAGGCTGTGCCGTTCTGGCTTTCGCTGGGGTTGCTGCCGCTGGCGGCCATCGGTGCAACTTACGGCGGTTGGACTGTCTTGTTGATGCCGGGTTATGCTTGGGCCTTGGTGACGGTCTTGGATGCTGTGTTGGGCCGCAATGAGGACAACGCGGACCCTCAGACCGCTGAGGCCGATCTGGTTTGGTATCGGCTGATCACGCTCGTCTGGTTTCCTCTGCAAGCGGCCATCATCTATGGCACGATCTGGTGGGTGGCGCAGAGCGATCTGGGCTGGGCCGAGATCATGGGCCTGATGTTCGGCATAGGTGTGGTGTCAGGCACCATCGGCATCGTTTACGCGCATGAACTTTTGCATCAGAAAAACCGGGCCGAGCGGTGGCTGGGTGATTTGCTTTTGGCCACAGTGCTTTACAGCCATTTCCGGACCGAGCACCTTTTGGTGCATCACACCCATGTCGGCACCCCGCGCGATGCAGTGTCTGCGCGCTATAACGAGGGGTTCCACAGGTTTTTCCTGCGGGTTTTGTTGACCTGTCCCCGATCAGCCTGGGAGGCGGAGGCAGAGCGGTTGGCGAAGGTGGGGCGTTCGGTTTGGCATCTGTCGAACCCCTTTTGGCGCTATGCGGGTCTGCAAATACTGGCGCTTTTGGCGGCCTTTGCCGTGGGTGGTTGGTTTGGAGTGGTGTTGTTTGGGATGCAGGCGTTCTTTGCGGTTTGGCAACTTGAGCTGACCAATTACATCGAGCATTACGGGTTGGTTCGGCAGAAATTGCCGAATGGCAAATACGAACCCGTGCGCCCACATCACAGTTGGAATGCGCCGCACAAGGCATCGAATTGGTTGCTGATCAACCTACAGCGCCATTCGGACCACCATTACAAACCTGACCGGCGTTTTCCGTTGTTGCAGACCTATGCGGAAACCGATGCGCCGATGCTGCCGATGGGCTATCCGGCGATGGGGGTTTTGGCGATGATCCCGCCGCTTTGGCGACGCCGGATGAATCCGCGGGTGCGGGCTTGGCGGCGGCAGTTTTATCCGGGCGTGTCAGACTGGGGCGCGGCTGGCCGTTAAACTCCGCTCATCGAGCACTTCGTGCACTCTTCGCGCGGGCTGTCCGACGAGTGCATGAAATGCTCGAGGAGGACAGGTTGCACCGCAAGAAAAGGCCCCGGCATGGAACCATGCCGGGGCAGTTTGTGCCGCAGGCGGACCACGGCACAGGCGTAAAACCAAACTTGGAAAATCAAATGCAGATTGCCCGAGAGAGGGCGCTGGTCAGTGCGGGCGACCGGATTGGTCAGCCTCCATCTCGGCGCGGATTTGTTGGCGCAGGATGTCGATGGGCACCATCTTGCCATCGCGCTTGTAGTGCCAATAGGTCCAGCCGTTGCAAGACGGTGCACCTTCCAGCGCCGCACCGACCTGATGGATCGACCCTTTCACATCATTGCCAATCAGCGTGCCATCGGCGCGCACCTTGACCTTGAAGCGGTTGCCGATGGAAAACAGCTCCTCTCCCGGGCGCAGCATGCCGCGTTCGACCACTTGGCCAAAGGGCACGCGCGGCTCGGCGCGTTTTGATCCGGTGATTTCAAGGGCGCTGGCATCAAACTTGCGCACCTTGGAGATCCGGGCTTCGGCCGCTTTACGATAAGCCTCTTCGCGTTCAATCCCGATGAAATCGCGGCCCAGCATCTTGGCCACAGCCCCAGTGGTGCCCGTGCCAAAGAAGGGGTCAAGCACCACATCGCCGGGGTTTGACGTGGCAATTAGGATGCGGTGCAGCAGGCTTTCGGGCTTTTGCGTCGGATGGGCCTTGTCGCCGTGTTCGTCCTTCAGCCGTTCATGCCCGGTGCAGATGGGCAGCACCCAGTCTGACCGCATCTGCACGCCGTCATTCAACTCTTTCAGCGCTTCATAATTAAAGGTGTACTTGGCGTTTTCGTCGCGCGAGGCCCAGATCAGGGTTTCATGCGCATTGGTCAGCCGCTTGCCCCGAAAATTCGGCATCGGGTTGGATTTGCGCCAGACGACATCGTTCAGCATCCAAAACCCTTGATCCTGTAGTGCGGCTCCAACACGAAAGATGTTGTGATAGCTTCCAATCACCCAAAGCGCGCCGTTGGGCTTCAACAGGCGCTTGGCGGCGGCCAGCCAGTCACGGGTGAATTTGTCATAGGCGGCAAAGCTGGAAAACTGGTCCCAGTGATCATCGACAGCATCGACCTTGGAATTGTCGGGGCGGTGAAGTTCGCCCTTAAGCTGGAGATTATAGGGAGGGTCGGCAAAGATCAGATCCACCGATCCTGCCGGAAGGCTGTTCATCACGTCGATGCAGTCGCCTGCAATAATCTGGTTCAGCGGCAAGGGTTCACCCTGCACGGCCTTCGTTTTCATCGCCATTTCTGCCTCATCTGCCCCGGCCTCTTGTGGGTCGGTGGATGCCCTTAAGATGAGTCATGACTGATTCGGCGTCAAATTCTTTTTTGAATCAATCACTTACAGAAATATCTTGATACAAGATATTGTGGACGGGCCTGAACGAACGTCTATGCCAAGGGGTCACCCCAAGATTTAGAAGCGCCTCTAGGTGCTGTTTGGTCGGGTATCCGGCGTTCACATCCCAGCCATAGCCGGGGTGCTGTTGCGCCAAATCCACCATGATGCGATCGCGCGTCACTTTGGCGATAATCGATGCGGCGGCAATTGAGAGTGATTTGGCATCGCCTTTCACGATCGCCTCGGCCCGGCCTTTCAGCCCGGCAGGGATCAGGTTGCCATCCACCAAGACATGGGCGGCGGCGATGGCAAGGCCCGCGACGGCGCGTTCCATCGCCAAATGACTGGCACGCAGAATGTTCAGCGCGTCGATCTCTTCCACCGTGGCATGGGCCACCGACACCTGAGCTGACGCCATGATTTCCGAAAAAAGCCGTTCACGCTTCGTGACTGACAAGGCTTTGCTGTCGCCCAAACCTTGCGGAATATTGGCCGGATCAAGGATCACCGCCGCCGCCGTTACCGGGCCCGATAAGGGGCCACGCCCCACCTCATCCACCCCCGCAATCGGGGACAGATTGCGCGCAATGGCGGCGTTTTCGAAACTCAGGTCTGGCGGTATCCGAGGCATTCAAAAGGCTTATCGAAACCCCGGCGGGAAAAACAGCCGTCAATTTTGACGGCAAGACAAGGCCGGCGCATCGATCTTGGTGGCGCAGACGCCGTGCCCGGCCTCAGCGGGAACAAAGGTGGCCAAGATCAGCGTGACGGCCACGGCAAATCCTGTGAATCCGGCCATCAACTGGGCAAGCGGGTCGTCATTGCGCGGGCCAAGGGCGGCTTTGGCGCGCTGGGCAAGGGAATAGATCTGTCTCATCTCGGCCTCTTCTTGGTTTGCCCGATTGACCGGGTCTTTGCCCGTCGACCCTGCACGCCGCCGAAAAAGCCAGGCAATATCACCTGGCCGCTAGGCGATAACATCGGCAAAATTCCCTTTGGATATTGAATAGCCCGATCAAGATGCGCAGGATGCCCCCAGTCCTTTTGGAGTGTGCACCATGCCGCGCCTGTTTACCCTTATGGCCGCACTGGCCCTGATGACCTTGCCCGCCCAAGCCGAATGCTATGCTGATTACAAGGCCAAGCAGGATGACCCCTTGCGCCTGCATTACGGCGTGGCGCAGGTTTCCGCCTGTGATCCGGCCGGGGCTGCCGCCGAGCTGGCACCCCGCCTTGCCGATGCGGGCTGGGTGTTGTTGAATGTTCTTGGGGTCTTTGGGCCTGAGGGTCTGGAGGAAAGGAAAGCCAGTGCAGCAGAATATTTCCTCCGCTTCTGACAGTTTGCGGGCGGGCAACCGGGTGGTTGCCTTTGGGATTGCCGCCATCGTCGTGATCTTGTTGGGCGCGGCGGTGTTTTTGTTCATGAACCTGCCCGACGCCAACGCCTTTAACGCCAAGGTCGAACGGCTGTTTGTCGAAAACGACAATCTGACCACCGAGGCGGAAATCAAGCTTTTGGAAATTCTGGCCCAATCCGGCACCTCGTTTTCCGAGGTGCTGGTCAGCTATCGCAGTGTGATCTTTGTGCTTTTGGTGTTTTCCACCGCGCTTTTGATCGCAAGCCTTGTGTTCTTGCTGACCATCATCGCGCTGAACCGCCGGATTTCGGCAATCCAGAGATCGGGAATACAAGTGGCCTCGATGCTGATCAGTCGCGAGGGACGGGCGGTCTATATCAACGACATGGAGTTTGCCTTGACCGAGGCGGCGCTGGAAACGCTGGCCGTTCTGGCCGAAGCGCGCATGGATGACGAGGTTCTGACCGGCGCACAGATTGAGGCGGTTATTTCCGGCCGTAATGAGGTGGATTGCGATGAGGCTGCCGGGGCCACGCGGATCAAGCGGCTGCGTGACGCCTTGGGCAATCAATTGGTCAGTGAGCTTTTGGTGAAAACCGTCGCGCGGCGTGGCTATGTCTTGGCCGTTGGCAAAGATGTGCTGAAAATGATCTGACCGACGCGCTTTACGGCGGAAAACGCGCCAAACCAAGGCCAGCCATTGACCTTTCACCCAAAGCAATGATCCTTCCGCCCAATTGCCATGGGTGGCGCAGGCCCTTGTCCATGGTGGCACTTGCAAAGGCATTTGGCATGATCTCGCGTCTTCCTCCTCATCGGCTGTTGGCTTTGGCGGTGTTCGTGGCTGCGGCCCTTTGGGTGGCAACTGGTCATTTCTCGGCGGTTGGCAGCGAAACGCCTGACCCTTCTGATACGGTGACAGAAGCTGTGGTTGAAACACCCAAGCGCACGGTTGCCGTGGTGCGGGCTGATGTGGCGGATTACGCCCGGCTGATCCGCATTTCAGGTGTCACAGAGGCGGATAAGCTGGCTGTTCTGGCCGCGCGTTCGAACGGGGTGGTGCAGGAATTGGCTGCCGAACCTGGCGACAGCGTTGAGCGCGGCGCGGTTGTGATGCTGCTTGAGGGCGAAGACGTGCGCGCGGCGGTGAAAACCGCGCAAGATCAACTGGCACAGGCCGCCGAACAGCTTGCCGTAGGCGAGGCGCTGAATGCCAAGGGCAGTCTGCCCGAAACCCAATTGACCGCCCGCCGCGCCGCGAAATCGGCCGCTGAAGGCGCGCTGTCTCAGGCGCAGGCCGCCGCCGACCGGCTGTCATTGGTCGCCCCGTTTTCGGGCATGGTGGATGCCGTGAATGTCGAGCAAGGTGAATGGGTGCAGCAAGGCACGCCGATTGCCACCTTGATCGCGCTTGATCCGATTGTCGTTAAGGCCGAGGTCGCAGAACGGGATGTTGCCCATGTTTCCGTGGGTGCAAAGGCGTTGGTGCGTCTGGTCTCGGGTGTCGAGATGGAGGGCAGGGTGAAACATCTGGCGCGCAAGGCCAGTGACAAGACCCGGACCTTCGCGCTGGAGGTCGATTTGCCAAACCCTGATGGTGTCATTCCCTCGGGCATGACCGCTGAACTGCGGCTGACCGCCGCGACCCAACCCGCACTCATGGTGCCGCGATCGGTTCTGACGCTGAACGAGGCGGGGCAACTGGGCGTTCGCGTGGTGGATGAAGGCGATATTGCCGCCTTTGTCCCGGTTGAGTTGATCGATGATGCCGAGGGCGGATTTGTCGTCACCGGCGTGCCGCAGGGCGCGCGGGTGATCGTGGCGGGCCAGGACCTCGTGCGCGATGGCGATGCGGTTTTGGTGCAGGAGCTGACCCGGGCCGAGGCCGAGGCCGCACAAAAGGCCGCCCAGCCATGAAGCTTGTCGAACTTGCCATTCGCAACACAAGGCTAACGCTTTCGGTGCTGGTCTTTCTGATCCTGTCGGGAACCATGGCCTATATGACCATCCCGAAAGAGGCCGAGCCGGATATCCAGATTCCGATCATCTATGTTTCGGTGCATTACGAAGGTATCTCGCCCGAAGACAGCGAACGGCTGATCCTGCGCCCCTTGGAAACAGCGCTGAAATCTATTCAGGGCGTCAAGAAGATGACCGGAACCGCCTATCAGGGTGGTGGCAATGTGCTGTTGGAGTTTCAGGCCGGGGCCAATCTGGACAAAGCGCTGACCGATGTGCGCAACAAGGTGGATGACGTTCGTGGCGAGCTGCCTTCCGAGGCCGATGAACCTTCGGTCAGCGAAGTGAATATTTCCGAATTCCCGGTTCTGGTCGTCACCCTGTCGGGCGATGTGCCAGAGCGGGTGCTGAGTGCTGCTGGGCGCACTCTGCGCGACCGGATCGAGGAAGTGTCAGGCGTTCTTGAGGCCCGTTTGCAAGGCACGCGTGATGATGTGGTCGAGGTGATCGTTGATCCGGCAAAGCTGTCATCTTATGGGCTAAGGCCGGATACAATGATCGCCGGGGTTCGGGCGAACAATCAATTGATCGCCGCAGGATCCATGGAGGGCATCGAAGGCCGCTATGCCATCAAAGTTCCTTCGCTGCTGGAAACGCTAGAGGATGTGGCTCGGCTGCCTGTTGTGGCCTCTGACACGGCCGTGGTCCGCGCCATGGATATCGCAGACATCCGCCCAACCCTGAAAGACCCGGTCAATATTACAAGGCTCGATGGCAAATCGGCTGTTGCGATTGAGGTGTCAAAGCGTGTTGGCGCGAACCTGATCGAGACGGTGGATGCGGTGCGCACGGTGACCGAGGCGGTGCAAAAAGACCTGCCCGACGGGGTGGAAGTGTCGTTCAGTCAGGACAAGTCGATCACAATCCGGCAGCTGCTGTCAGATCTGCAAAACTCGGTCCTGACCGCCGTGGTGCTGGTCTTTATCGTCATTCTCTATGCCCTGACCGTGCGCTCCTCGATCCTGATCGGGCTGGCCATTCCGGCCTCGTTCCTGATGGGGATTTTGGGCCTGCAAATGGCTGGGCTGACGGTGAATCTCGTGGTGCTCTTCAGTCTGATTTTGGCCGTCGGCATGTTGGTGGATGATGCCATCATCGTCGTCGAATACGCCGAACGCCGGATGGCCGAGGGTCAAGACCGCAAGGCCGCCTTTCTTGAGGCCAGCCGCAAGATGGCCGGGCCGGTCACTGCATCTACCATGACCCGCATCGCGGCCTTTTCGCCTTTGTTGTTCTGGCCGGGCGTGGTGGGCGAGTTCATGAAATACATGCCCATCACGCTGATCGCCACGCTCTCGGCCAGCATGCTGTATGCGCTGGTGTTCGTCCCGGTGCTGGGCACGCTGATCGCGCGGCCCTTCAAGGAACCGCCACGCAAAAAGGATGGGGCCTATATGGCGCTGGTGGGTCGGGCCATTCGCCACCCGTGGATTGTGGTGATGCTGGCGGTGAGCAGTCTGGTCGCGGTGCCGGTAATTTATGGCAAGGTCGGCAAAGGGGTGGAGTTTTTTCCCAATGTCGAACCCGAATACGGCCTTCTTTACGTCAAGGCGCGCGGCAATCTGTCGATCCATGAAAAGGACGCCTTGGTGCAATTGGCCGAGGCGAGAATCCTTGGATGGCCGGGGGTGAAAACCGTCTATACCAGCGTCGGCGCTGGGGGTGGGGCGGGCAATGAGGGGCCCGCCGATGCCATTGGCGTCATCCAGTATGAATTCGTCGATTGGCGGATGCGCAAGAATGCCAACGAGATCCTGAACGATCTGCGCGCGGCTATGGTCGGCATTCCCGGCGTGGATATCGAGGTGTCGGTGCCCGCCGCTGGCCCGCCCACGGGCAAGGCCATTCAGTTGCGTCTGTCGGCGGATGATCCGGCTGGGCTGAATGATCTTGCCGCCGATCTTGCGGGCAAGATCGCCTCCATTCCCGATGTGATTGACGTGTCAAACGGTCTGCCCTTGCCCGGCATCGACTGGCAGTTGCGCGTCAACCGGGCCGAGGCGGCGCGCTATGGCGCCTCGCCCGGTGCGGTGGGGGCGGTGGTGCAAATGGTGACAAGCGGGCTGAAACTGTCGGACTATCGCCCGGCGGGCAGCGATGATGCGGTGGATATCGTGCTGCGCCTGCCGCCCGATCAGCGCAACATTGCAGCACTTGACCAGTTGCGTATCGAAACCCCCGACGGGCCGGTGCCCATCTCGAATTTCGTGACCCGCGAGCCTGCCGCCACGGTCGGCACGCTGACCCGCATTGACGGCGCGCGCACCATCACCATTCAGGCGGGCATCGCCGCAGGCGTGCAGGAACAGCCGGTGCGCGATGCCGTGGCCGCCCTTGTTATGGCAGAATTTGCGGCCAAGGGGCTCACGGCGCAGGGCGTCCGTTGGACCATGGCGGGCGAGGATGAAGAGCAGGCCGAGGCCGGGGCGTTTCTGTCAAAAGCCTTTGGCGCCGCACTGTTCTTGATCTTTGGCGTCCTTCTGGCGCAGTTCAACAAATTCGTCTCGGTCGGTCTGGTCCTGTCGGCGGTGGTGATGTCGACGATCGGGGTGTTCTTGGGGCTGATGATCATGGGCCAGCCTTTTGGCGTGGTGATGACCGGCATCGGGGTGATCGCGCTTGCCGGGGTGGTGGTGAACAACAATATCGTTCTGATCGCCACCTATGACGACCTGCGCGATCACGGGATGGGCAAGATCGACGCCATCTTGGAAACCTGCCGCGAGCGGGCGCGGCCGGTGGTGCTGACCGCGCTGACCGCGATTTTTGGCGTGCTGCCCATCGCCTTTGGCCTGAACCTTGAGCTTCTGAGCCACGAAACCACCTATGGCGCGCCCTCCACCCAGTGGTGGATCTCACTGTCCTCGGCCATCGTCTATGGGCTGGCCTTTGCCACGGTGTTGACGCTGATTGTCACGCCGTCGATGCTGATGCTGGTCACCCCCGATGACGTGCGCAAACCCCGGCGCAAGTTCTGGCTTTTTGGCCCGCGCGTGGCGGCCTGACCTGCGGATCGAACCTGCCGCCTCCCCTCCCCCCGTGGGGAGGGGCTGGGGGTGGGGGGCCTTTGCAACCTTAGCCGATCATCGCCTTGATCGCCGCCGCATGGCCGGGCTTGGCGGCCAGCACATCGGCGGCCAATGCACGGGCTTCGTCCATCAGCCCCTCTGGCGCGACGATGCGGTCAATCAGCCCCATTGCCAGCGCCTCATCCGCCTCGACCTTTTGACCGGCCATCAGGATCAACTTGGCCCGCGCTGGGCCGACAAGGGCCACCAGCCGCGCCGGATCAGACGGTTGCGGCAGAAAGCCGAGCTTCATCACCGGGTAAAAGAACTTGGCCCCCGGAACCGCGATCCGCAGATCACAGGCCAGCGCCATGCCCATGGACCCACCCGCCAGCGTGCCATTCATCGCGGCAATGCTCAGGCCCGGAAAGGCGGCAAGAGCAGCCGAAAGCCGCTCCCAGACCGGGTCGGTCGCCAGTCCGGCGCGGGCGTCATCGAGATCGGCCCCTGCCGAAAACACCTTTCCAACCCCGGTCAGGATTAGAACCGCAACGCCTGCGGCGGTTGCCGCCTCGACCGTTTCGGCCAGCGTGGTCAACATGGCCTTGGTCACCGAATTGGCCTTTTCGGGACGGTTCAGCGTCAAAACCCAAAGACCGCTTTCCTTTGCAACCTCGATCATCAGATCAACCCCACGGCCTTGCGCACCGCCTCATCGCGCAAGCTGACATCGGTTCCAAGCCACGGGTCCGCCGCAGGCCCGCACATCCACACCAGTGCCCGCCCAGGCCAATCTGCGGGAATATGCACCGAGGGGTCAAGCTGGCTGACCGGGTTAATCCCGCTGGCCTTGATCTTTACCTGCATCTCGGTTGCCACCGTTCCGGGCGACAGGCCCAGTACGCGGATGCCATGCGGTCCCTCTTCCAGATGGGCGGCTTGGGTCAGCATCAAGGCACCTGCCTTGCTTGCGCAATAGCTTGACCATCCTTCAAGCGCGTTGCGTGCCGCGCCTGACGAGACGTTGATAATCGTGCCCCCGCCTTGCCGTCGCATGACTGGAATGGCTGCGCGCATGCCATAGAACACGCCTTTCAGGTTCACATCCACCGCCCGGCCCCAAGCCCCCGGCTCGGCATCGGCCAGCCGCGCGATGGGGTCAATCGTGCCCGCATTGTTCACCAAAACATTCAGTTGGCCAAATTGTTGCACCGTCTTGGCCAGGGCCTGCTGAACCGAGGTCCAATCCGCCACATCGCAACGCAAAGCCAAGGCTGCGCTGCCGATTTCAGCCGCCAGTGCCTCAATCTCGCTTCGGCTGCGCGCCAACAATGCCACCTGCGCCCCCGCTGCGGCAAATGCCCGCGCGGCGGCTGCCCCGATGCCCCGGCTGGCACCCGTGATTGCCACTACTTTACCTTGCATTCAAAACACCCTTTGGACTGTCCTCAACTGCGATGAACAGCTTGCTACCCAGACCCGCGACGAAGTGAAACCCTTGACCCGCCGCCACGCTGCAAGGATGCTGTGCCAAGTTGTATTCAAATCAATCGGGGTCAAGATGAAACATTGGAAACTGGCGGGAACCACGGCCATTTTGGCGATTGTGGCCGCCACCGCAGCCCAAGCCGTGACCCCGGAAGAGGTCTGGCAAAACTGGCAAGATTTTTACACCTCATCCGGCAGCACCGTGACCACAGGATCGGTTGCGCGTGACGGGGATACGCTCGTCATCACTGACTTTAAGGCCGCGACCGATGATGAGAGCGGCACCAGCAGCACCACATTCGCCGAAATCAGGCTGACCGATAATGGCGACGGGTCGGTTGCTGTGACGATGTCGGATGAAATGTTCTTTGCGTTTGAAGCACCGGGTCTGGAAGGCGAGCAGTCCAATGGCGCGACCGGTTCGGCGAAAATGCCGGGCCTGTCGGGGATTGTGTCTGGCAGTGTTGACGACATGGCCTATGACTTCACGATGCCCAGCGTGGATGTGACCATGGTGCCCATGGAAAACGGTGCGCCGGCGGGCGAGGTGAAACTGTTGCTGACCGACAGCACCTCTCGCTATCAGCTGAGCGGTCCAGCCGATGCCAAGGTTCTGGATGGCCGCGTGACCGCTGCGTCGATTGCCGTCAATTTGACGGTGAAGGATGCCGATACCGATGTCACGGGTTCGCTGAACGTGGCGGATTTGGATGGCAAGATCATGGGCAACATGGCCGGGATCGAAGAGGATGATATTGCCGACGGGTTGGCCAAGGGTTTTGGCATGGACATGGCCCTGTCATATGGCGCGCTGAACTATGAATTTGACATGAGCGATGGCTCTGCCCCAGCCAACCTGATGGGAGGGTCGGAAGGTGGATCGTTCCAGTTTGCCATGGACGCGGCGCGGATCCTCTTTGCGGGTTCGGGCAACTCGGTTAGCGCCACATTGTCCAGCGCGGATTTGCCATTTCCAGAAGTTAAGCTCAGCTATGCCGAAAGCGGGTTCAAGCTGCTGATGCCGATCTCAAAAGGTGATGCAACCCAAGATTTCTCGTTCTTAACAAAGCTTGTCGATTTGCAGATGTCCGAGGAAATCTGGTCGCTTCTGGACCCGACCGGCACTTTGCCGCGCGATCCGGCGACGCTGGTCATTGATACCAGCGGTCAGGCTTTGGTGAAATCTGACCTGATGGCAACACCCGATGGGGCGCAGCCAGATGCAGAACTGCACAGCCTGACGGTGAATGACCTGACAGCACGCGTCGCCGGGGCCGAATTGACGGGCAACGGGGCGTTCACCTTCGACAACACGGATCTGACGACCTATGGCGGCATGCCCGCCCCAACCGGAAAGTTGGATCTAAAGTTGGTGGGCGGCAATACCTTGCTGGACAAGCTCGTCAGCATGGGTCTGATCGGTGAGGAAGAGGCGATGGGCGCGCGGATGATGATTGCCATGTTCGCCAACCCCGGCGCGGGCGAGGATGAGCTGACCTCGGTTCTGGAGTTCAGGGACAAGGGCTTTTTCGCTAACGGCCAGCAGCTGCAGTAATCTGAATTTATGGTGATGGGCCGCCCCCAGCCTTGGGCGGCCTTTTGCTTTGGGGCTTGCACCGCCGGGCCCTATATGGCCCAACACGGCCAACCGCAGGAGAGAGCCATGACCGATACGCTGGAACATCTGACCCACGCCCTTCTGGACGCCGCGCGCCGTGCCGGGGCCGAGGCGGCAGATGCCATGGCGGTGGATGGGCGATCCACCTCGATCGACATTCGTGCAGGTGCTTTGGAGCAGGCAGAGCGCGCCGAGGCGATCGAAATCGGCCTGCGTGTGCTGATCGGCGGGCGGCAGGCCTGTGTCTCGGCTTCAGATGTGTCCGATGCGACCGTGGCCGCGCTGGCCGAACGCGCCGTGGCCATGGCTCGTGAGGCCCCCGATGATCCCACAGCCGGTTTGGCCGATCCTTCGCAAATTGCCCGTGAATGGGATTTGGCCGCGCTGGAACTGACCGACCCGGCTGCAGAACCCAGCGCCGCAGCGCTTGAGGCAGATGCCCGCGCCGCCGAGGCCGGAGCGATGGCGCAGCATGGCATCACGCAGGTGCAGGCCAGCGCCGGGTATTCCGCCCGCCGTGTGCATCTGGCCGCAACCAACGGGTTTTCGGGCCATTATGGCCGCACCTCGCGGTCGGTATCCGCTGTGGCCTTCACCGGCGAAGGCACCGCGATGGAGCGGGATTACGCAGGCGAGGGCCGGGTGTTTCAGTCTGATCTGCCGGATGCGACATCTATCGGCGTTTTGGCAGGCGAACGCGCCTTGGCGCGTGCCGGGGCGCGAAAGCCAAAAACCGGGCATTTCCCTGTGCTGTTCGATGAACGGATCGCCGCGTCACTGGTGGGGCATCTTTTGTCGGCGGTGAACGGCACCTCGATTGCGCGCGGGGCCAGTTGGTTGCGTGATGCGCTGGGCGCGCAAATTTTGCCCAAGGGCATGTCGATCATCGAAGATCCGTTGCGCCCGCGCATTTCTGGCTCGCGTCCGTTTGATGGCGAAGGCTTGCCCACGCAAAAACGAATGATCGTTCAGGATGGTGTCCTTATGGGCTGGACGCTGGATCTTGCGACGGGGCGCAAGCTGGGCATGCCCTCCACCGCGAATGCGGCGCGGGGCACCTCTTCGCCGCCCTCACCCGCGACATCGAACATTGACCTAACTTTGGGGCAACTGACGCGGGATCAGTTGCTGGCGCAGATGGGAACCGGGCTGTTGGTGACATCTTTGATCGGCTCTACCATCAACCCGACGACCGGCGATTATTCGCGCGGGGCATCGGGTTTTTGGGTGGAAGCTGGGCAGGTGAAATACCCGGTCAATGAATGCACGATTGCAGGGAATTTGCGTGAAATGCTGCGCAGCATGATTGCAGCAAATGACGCGCGCGCCCATCTGTCCACCCGCGTCCCGAGCCTTTTGGTCGAGGGTTTGACCCTTGCCGGCGAGTGATCTGACCCTGATTGAAACGGCGGCCCGGGATGCGGGCGCTGTGGCTATGCGGTTCTGGAAGGCCAATCCCAGAGTTTGGGAAAAACCCGGCCTTGGCCCGGTGAGCGAGGCAGATCTGGCGGTGAATGATCTTCTGGCAGATCGTTTGCGCGGGGCGCGGCCCAGCTATGGCTGGCTGTCAGAGGAGACCCCAGACGATGCCGCGCGGCTTAAGGCTGAACGCCTGTTCATTCTTGATCCAATTGACGGAACCCGCGCCTTCATTGCCGGGGAAAAGCATTTTGCAATTTCGATTGCCGTGGTTGAGCGCGGCCATGTGACTTGTGGGGCGATCTATCTGCCCGCTTTGGACAGGCTTTACAGTGCGGCAGATGGTCAACCAGCTTTGTGCAACGGACTGCCGATTTCTTGTTCAAGCCGGGCGGGTCTGGCGGGTGCAGACCTATTGATGTCAAAAAGCTTTTTGGAACCAAGCCATTGGAGCCCGCCACCGCCTGATTTGAAGCGCAGCTTTCGTTCGTCGATTGCCTATCGGCTTTGTTTGATTGCCGAGGGGTGTTTTGACGGCATGATTTCCACCCGCGATGCTTGGGAGTGGGACATAGCGGCGGGTAGCCTCATTGCCGCGCGTGCGGGGGCGGCTGTGACAGACCGCGATGGCCAGCCTTTGCAGTTCAACGCGCCGGGAGCAAAAACGGCGGGGATTTTCACCGCCCCGCCGAAGCTTCACCATGAGATTATGGCCAGCTTTAAAGCATAAGGCCGCCCAAAGGCGGCCTTTCTGAAGAGGTGATTGCTTATCGACCTTACTTTTTCTTCGGCGGAACGAACCGCTTGCTTGTATCGCGCGCGTCCAGTTTTGGTGCCGCGGGCTTGGTGCGGGCGAAGGGCTTTTTGCCATCCGCCGCAGTATGGCTTTTGAAGCCTGCGGCCTTGGCCGTGCCCGAGCCTGCCTTTTTCACGAAAGGCCGTGCTTCGGCACCATCCTTGCGCGGGGCATAGGGCCGCTTGTCGCCGCTGGCGTCGCTGCGCGGACGGTCGCCGCCTTCGCTGCGGTGGCTTTTGTAGCCTTCGGCGCGGGCCGGACGATCAGCCGACCCACCATGGGATTTGAACCCTGCCGACTTTGGCCCGGATTTGTCACCTGCGGCCCAACGGGGTTTGCGTTCCCCGTCCTCACGTGGAGCGTAGGGTTTGGATGGGCCGTCATCACGCTTTGCATAGGGCTTGCGCGGGGCATCTTCGCGGGCCGCATAGGGCTTGGCGGCGCGAGGTGCATAGGGTTTGCGCTCGCCATCCTCACGCGGGGCATAAGGCTTACGCTCAGCCGCTGGACGCGGTGCATAGGGTTTACGCTCGCTATCGTCTCGCGGGGCATAGGGCTTGCGCGCTGCCTCGTCGCGGGGCGGAGAGGCGGGGCTTTCGTCATCCACAAAGCGCGAGGGTTTTGGCGTGTAGACCGGCTTGTCCGAGCGTGCAGGGCGGGGTGCTGCCGCACGAGGTGCCGCTGCACGCGGCGCACGTTCGGGACGCTCACCGCGTTCGGGGCGCGACAGATCAGGCTCGCCCGCCATTTTGTCCATGGTCAGGCCCGACTCCAACTCGGCATGTTCGGCAAAGCGGCCCGCAACGGCATTGGCGATTTGCACAAAGGTTTCGTCCTGCTGAACACGGATCGCACCAATGCTGTCACGCGAAATGCCACCGGCCTCGCAGATTTTCGGCAAGAGCCAACGTGCTTCGGCGCGGCCGGTGTGACCAACCGACAGTTTGAACCATGTCGAAGGGCCAAACTCGCCGCGCTCGCGTGGTGCGCGGGGTTCGGCTGGCGGCAGGGCATCTGACAACACCTCGGGGGCGGAGCGGCCTTCGCGCCACAAACGAACAAAGGCGGCGGCCACCTCTTCGGCGCCAAAGCGCGATAGGATCTGCTGTGCCATGTCGGCCTCATCGCCGACACCAGCGGCAAGGGCGGGATGTTCCAACAGACGCATATCATCCTTGGCCTGCACCTCATCGGCGCTGGGGGCGTTGCCCCATTCGGCGACAACCTTGGCCCCTTGCAACAGCCGCTGCGCTTTGCGCACCTCGGACGGCGAGACGATCAGCGCCGAGACACCTTTCTTGCCCGCCCGGCCGGTGCGGCCCGACCGGTGAAGCAAGGTTTCCGAATTGGTGGGCAAGTCGGCATGAATCACCAGCTCCAACCCCGGAAGGTCGATGCCACGGGCTGCCACATCGGTGGCGATACAGACGCGGGCGCGGCCATCGCGCAGCGCTTGCAGCGCATGCATCCGTTCATTTTGCGACAATTCACCTGACAGCGCGACAACCTGAAAACCGCGGTTGCCCATGCGGGCCATCAGATGGTTCACATTGGCGCGGGTTTTGCAAAACACAATTGCGGTCTGCGCCTCATAATAACGCAGCGCGTTGAAGATCGCATGTTCACGGTCACGCACGGCAACCGAGAGGGCGCGGTATTCGATATCGGTGTGTTGCTTTTGCTCGCCTTGCGCGACGATACGCAACGCGTCTTTCTGGAAGGTCGCGGCCAGTGTGGCGATCTCTTTTGGCACGGTGGCCGAGAACATCAGGGTGCGGCGGCCTTCGGGGGCTGCGGCAAGGATGAATTCCAGATCTTCGGCAAAGCCGAGGTCCAGCATTTCATCGGCCTCATCCAGCACAACGGCCTGAACACCTGACAGATCAAGGCTGTTGCGCTCGATATGGTCGCGCAGGCGGCCCGGTGTGCCGACAACGATATGGGCCCCCCGATCCAGCGCGCGCTTTTCGGTGCGGTAATCCATGCCGCCGACACAGGTGGCAATCTTGGCCCCGGCTGACGCGTAAAGCCAATCCAACTCGCGCGCGACCTGTTGGGCCAATTCGCGCGTGGGGGCGATGATCAGCGACAGGGGGGTGTCGGCATAAAGCAGTTTGTCTGCACCGTTCAAGATTTCCGGCGCAATCGCGAGACCAAAGGCTACGGTCTTGCCCGAACCGGTTTGCGCCGACACCAGCATGTCGCGCCCCGCCGTGCCATCGACCAAAACGGCCTCTTGCACAGGGGTCAAAGACTCGTATCCACGAGCAGCCAAAGCCGCCGCAAGCGGTGCGGCGATATTCAGATTTTGCATGTTCTTTTCCAAAAGCGGGGCGGTCCTGCCGCCCGATGGTACCCAATTCGGCACCCTCGCCCTTGCCGGCAGTTGGGCCTCCCTGCCCATCCACTGCCATCGGGAATCTTGCGCCGATGCGCGGCTAGTAGAGTAAAACACCGCCTCTGTATAGCCCTGCTGCTGCCTTGCCAAACTTTGGCGCCTCTTTCATGCCGGAGGAGGGCGCCAAAGCACCACGGATTAGTCTTCGCGGAATGCTGTGACGAAGTAATCTGTGAAAGGCTTAAGCAGATATCCCATCGGGCTGCGCGCCCCGGTTTGGATAAAGGCTTCCACTGGCATCCCGGGGATCAAGGTTAACCCCTCAAGCCGGTCAATTTCGCCGGGATCCAGCGCGATTTCGGCCTTGTAATAGGCCATCTGCGCGCGTTCATCCACCAAAGCATCGGCTGAGACGGTCACAACATGGCCATTCAGTTCCGGTGTGGTACGGCTGGAAAAGGCGGGGAACATCAGCCGCACCTTTTGGCCAACAAAGACCTGATCCACGTCGATGGTCTGCACCTGCGCGGTGATGATCAACGGGCGGTCTTGGGGGATCAGATACAAAAGCGGCTCGGCCGGTCGGATCACAGATTGCGGCGTGCTGACCGCAAGCCCCAGAACGGTGCCAGAGACTGGTGCACGAATGTCAAGCCGGGCGATTTGTTCGGTCAAGGCACGCCGGCGTTCTGCCAGCTCCAAAACCCGTGCGCCAATGTCGCGCAGCTGGGTGCTGGCCTCTTCGCGCCGCACAGCCGCAAGGCGCAAGACCTCAAGCTCCACCTCAGTCGCGCGGCCTTCGGCTTGCGCCCGTGAGGCCGTTAGTTCACCCACCGACCCTTGCAATCTTGACGCCTCGCGCTCAAGCGCCAGAACGCGGGATGACTGTGCAAGCCCTTTTTCCAGCAACGTGCGCTGATCGGTTAGCTCCTCTTCTATCAAGACAAGCTGGCGGTTGAACGCCGCCATCTGCGCATCAATTCCTTGGATCTGCGAAGCGATCTGGGCGGCGCGCTTTTGCAACTGTTCCGATTGCTTCAGCACAGATTCGCGGCGTGCATTGAACAGGTTGCGCTGGCCTTCAATCAGTTCGGCCACTTCGGGGCGGGTCTTGGCTTGTTCGGCCAGCTCGCCCGAGAAGACGGGTTCGGTCGCGTTGCTGTGTTCAGCCTCAAGCCGGGCGCTTCGCGCCATCACCTCGAAAAGTTGCCCTTCGACGATGGCAAGCTCGGATTTGACCAATGCCCCGTCCAGCCGGATCAGAAGGTCACCCGCCTTAACACTTTGGGCTTCTTTCACCGCAATTTCGGCCACGACACCTCCATCGAGGTGCTGCACGATCTGGCGGTTTTGCGACACTTCGATCTGACCCGAGGCGACAACCGCCCCCGCGATTTCTGATGTCACAGACCAAAGGCCAAAGCCAAAGACCAAAACAGCCGCCGTCACACTGCCCAAGATGACCGAGGGTCGTGCCGAGAGCAGACTTTGCACCTCGGTCGCATCGCGCGGTTTTGGCGTGACAGGGCTAGCCTTTGTGGCGTCAGTCTTGGCGGGTTTGGTTGGCAAAGGCGCGGCTTTTGGGGCCACATCTGCGCCAGTTTTCTTGCGCAGCAGGCTCATGATACACCTCCGGGGCCGGTTGATCGCACAATGTCGCTGTGGTTCTTGACCATTTCCTTCAGCACCTGATCGCGTGGGCCAAAGGCGCGGCGCATCCCGTCCTCAAGTACCAACAATAGATCACATTCCTGAATGGCCGCCGGGCGGTGCGCCATGATCAAGACCGATCCACCTGCGGCCTTGAGGCTGCGAATGGCGATGTTCAGCGCCACCGTGCCATCATTATCGAGGTTGGAGTTTGGTTCATCCAGAACCAGCAAGACCGGGTTGTCATAAAGCGCCCGTGCAAGGCCGATACGCTGGATCTGCCCGCCCGACAAACGACCGCCAAGAGTAGAAACGCGGGTGTCATAACCTTCGGGAAGGCGCAAGATCATGTCATGCGCAGCGGCTTTCTGGGCGGCCTCGACAATTTTGGCACTGTCGGGGTTGGGTTGAAGCCGGGCGATGTTTTCAGCGATGGTGCCTTCAAACAGCGTCACGCGCTGCGGCAAATAGCCGATATAGCTGCCCAAAACATCAGGATCATATTGGTCAAGCGCGGCGCCGTCCAAACGCACCTTACCTGCCGCCGGACGCCAGACGCCAATCAGCGCCCTTGCAAGGGTGGATTTTCCCGCCCCCGATGGCCCGATGATGCCCAAGGCCTGCCCTTCGCCCATTTGGAACGTTACGCCGCGCAAGACGGCCTGACTTTCCCCCGGCGGCACGACAGAAACCGCCTGCACGTCCAAAATTGCCCTTGGGCGCGGCAATGCGGTGCGCTGCGGTTCTGGTGGCACGCGGGTCAGCAATTCAGCCAGACGCGAGGAACCTTCCTGCGCGCGGGTCACAAGAGCCCATTGGCCCACGGCCTGCTCGATCGGTTGCAAGGCGCGGCCCATCAGGATGGACCCTGCAATCATCGCGCCCGGTGACAGCTGATTTTTCAAAACCAGCCAAGCCCCCAAGCCCAGCATGGCCGATTGCAGGAAAAGCCTGAACGTTTTTGACACCGATCCAAAGCGGCCGCCGACATCGCCAGCCTGCAACCCCTCGGCCAAAGCTGCGCTGCGCGCCTTGAACCAGCGCGAAAACGCAGCACCCGTCATGCCGAGCGCTTGCACAGCTTCGGCCTCGGTCTTGATGAGATCAGACATCCGTTCGGCCTGAAGTGTCAGACCATTGGTTCGGTTAATCGGTGCCTGTGTCATGCGCTGGTTCAAAACGGTGATCACAATAAGGAAGATCCCACCACCCACCGCAAGCCATCCCAAAAGCGGGTGGAACATGAAAATTGCGGCAATGAACAAGGGCGTAAATGGGATATCGAAGATCGACATCAGCACCGGCGATGCCCAAAGTCGCTGCACCGCTTCCAAATCGCGCTGGGCGGCCAGACCCACCTGATCGGTCGGCATCAGGGCCAGACGTTTCATCGCGGCTGCGAAGACCCGGCGATCCAGCTTGTCTTGCATCGCCGCACCGATACGGGCCATCACACGCCCGCGCACATGGTCTAAAATACCCATGGCGAGGAAGAGGAAGGTGACCAAAACCGACAACGCAACCAATGTTGATTCAGATCGGCTGCCAAGCACGCGATCATAGACCTGCAACATGTAAAGCGGGCCTGTCAGCATCAACAAATTGACCAGCACCGAGAAAATTCCGACCGCCCAAAACAACTGGCGATGATCAGCCCGTGCGGCCTTTAATTCGGCATAGCCCCGAGCAAATTCACTTTGAGACATAAGTCCCCCTGAAAAAACGCGCTTTGCCGAAAAAATCGGCGGAAAATGTCTTTGTTACCCTGCTGGCCAAGGTTTGACCGTTGTCTTGGGTGGGGGGGCGTCGTATTCCTTGCCTTCCCCGGCTTCACTCTATGTTAGCTTGATACCCTAAGAAACCCTGAAACAACCTTATGCTGATTGCATTCCATTCATGAGCCAAACAGCCCGCCCTCTTCGTTCTGCTCTTGCCCTATGTTTGATGGGGGCATGTCTTGCTGGCTGTGCAACTCCAGATATCCCCGGCACGATGAACGACCCGATAGAGCCGTTTAACCGTCAGGTTCACGCCTTTAATCGTGCGATTGATCAAAATGCGCTGCGCCCGATCGCGGTTTCAACCACAGGCGGCGGCGAACTGGGTGCGCGGGTCAGCGATTTTGCTGAGAACCTTGGAAAACCCGCCGATATTGTGAACAACATTCTTCAACTGCGACTGATCAAGGCCACAGAGAATACTTTGCGGTTTGGGATGAACACGGTGTTTGGGTTGGGCGGTCTTTATGATGTGGCCAGCGCTGCGGGGATGCCGGAGAATGACACCGATTTCGGCGAAACCTTGCATGTCTGGGGTATTCCTGAAGGTGCGTATCTGGAACTGCCCTTCATCGGCCCCTCGACTGAGCGGGATTTTGTCGGCGCGATTGTGGATATCGTGATTGATCCACTTAATCAGCTGCCACGGGATGAACGGTTGGCAGCAACAGCGGCAAAAGTGGCGGGTCGAATTGCTGATCGTGGCCGCTATTCCGATTTGATCGATTCCACCCTATATGAAAGTGCAGACAGCTACGCTCAGGCCCGGCTTTTGTATTTGCAGAACCGTCGCTTTGAACTTGGCCAGTCCGCAAGCGAAGACAGCTTCGTCGATCCCTACGAGGACCCCTATGCTGAATGACACCTCTTCCCTCTCGCGTCGCCGCTTTGCCGCTGGCCTTGCGCTGGGCACCGTTGCCTTTGTGCTGCCAATGCGGGCCGCTGCCCTTAGCGTGGATCAGGCGCGTGCCTTGATTGACCGCGCCGTTGGCGACATCAACGCTGTGATCTCCTCGGGCAAAGCCGAAACCGCCATGATTGGTGAGTTTGAGCGTATCTTTAGCAAATATGCCGATGTGCCGGTGATTGCCCGCTCTGCGCTGGGCCCGGCGGCCAAGCAGGCGTCAAAGGCACAGATGACCGCTTTTACCAAGGCGTTTCAGGGCTATATCAGCCGGAAATATGGGCGCCGTTTCCGCGAATTCATTGGCGGCACCATCGAGGTGACGGATGCCAAGCCCTTGAAAAGCTATTACGAAGTGGTGTCGGTCGCGCGTTTGAAAGGGGAGGCACCTTTTGATCTTCGCTGGCATGTGTCAGATAAATCGGGCGCATTGAAGTTCTTCAATCTTATCATTGAGGGCGTGAACATGCTGGCCAGCGAACGCGCCGAGATTGGCGCGATGTTGGATCGTGCAAAGGGCGATGTCGACGCACTGACCGCAGCCTTGAAATCTGCCTGACAGGAACTGTCGACGTTTCGCGCGCTGACGGCCTTTTCCAAACCTGTTTGGCAGGCTAATCAGGGCTATGCGAATGACCCTGACCGAAATCTATGATGCCCGCGTGGCCGCAGGACAGTTGCGGCCAGACCCCGCCCAATATGCCGTTTTGCCGGTTTTGGAAGGCTTGCGCCTGTGGCTTGAAACCCACGCAAATCGTCGTGTCGGCCTGTTTGCCGGACTGTTCGCGAAACCTGTCACCCCCCCTGCCGGCCTTTATCTGTGGGGGGGTGTGGGGCGCGGTAAATCCATGGTCATGGATCTTTTCGTCGAAAACACTGCCATAACCCAAAAGCGCCGGGTGCATTTCCACGCCTTTATGCAAGAGATCCACAAGGGCATGCACGAGGTGCGCAAAACGGGTGTCGATGATGCGCTGGCCCCCGTGGCCGAGGCGGTCGCACGCGATCTGCGGTTGTTGGCCTTTGACGAAATGCAGATCACCGACATCACCGATGCGATGATCGTCGGGCGTTTGTTTGAAAAGCTGATGGCGGCGGGGGTTGTGATTGTCACCACCTCAAACCGCGCGCCAGAGGAGTTGTATAAAAACGGCCTGAACCGGGCCTTGTTCCTGCCCTTTATCGCCATGCTGCGCGACAAGTTGCACGTGTTGGAACTGGAAAGCCCGAACGATTATCGCCAACATTGCCTTGCCGGCGCGCAGGTGTATTTTCACCCCGCGGGCAAGGTAAAGGGCGAAATTCAGGCGATCTGGAACGATCTGACCGGCAGCGCGCCGGGAACACCGCTGGTTTTGCCCGTCAATGGGCGCAGCATTGATCTGCCGCGCTTTGCCAATGGAGTGGGCAGGGCGACCTTTTGGGACTTATGCTCGCGCCCGCTTGGTCCGGGTGATTTTCTGGCCATCGCACAGGCGGTGCGGGTGCTGATCCTTGAGGATATCCCCCAGCTTTCGGCGTCAAACTATAATGAGGCCAAACGTTTCGTGACACTGATCGACGCACTTTACGAGGCCAAGGTGCGCCTGATCTGTTCGGCTGCCGATGTGCCAGAGCGGCTTTATTTGGAAGGCACGGGTTCGTTTGAATTCGAACGCACCGCCAGCCGATTGCGCGAAATGCAAGGTGCAGATTGGGGCGTTGACGCCGACTAAAGCTGCGAGGCCAGCCGCGCGCCTTGATCAATCGCGCGCTTGGCATCCAGTTCAGCCGCCACATCGGCCCCACCGATGACATGCGCCACAACGCCCGCGGCAATCAGCTGGTCATAAAGCCCCCGCGCAGAAAGCTGTCCTGCGCATAAGACGACATCATCCACCGCCAAAAGCTGCGATTGCCCATCACGGGTGATCCACAACCCCTCATCTGTGATGCGGTCATAGCCGACACCGCCCAGCATTTTCACCCCCTTGGCCGCCAAGGCCGCGCGGTGAATCCAGCCCGTGGTCTTGCCCAGATTGCGGCCGGGTTTTTCGGCCTTGCGCTGCAAGAGCCACACCTCTCGGGCGGGCGCTTGGGGAGTAGGGTCGGCCAGTCCACCGGGCGATTGGGCCGGGTCGCCCACGCCCCATTCCTTGCGCCAGAGATCTGGGTGCAATGTCGCGGAATGGCCGTTTGTGACCAAATATTCGGCCACATCAAACCCAATGCCACCCGCCCCGACAACGGCCACACGACGGCCGATTGGCGCGCCCTTCAGCACCTCAAGATAACTTTTTGTCCGTTCTTGCCCCGGAATCTGCGGATCACGCGGGGTGACACCCGTGGCCACGATCACCTGATCGAACCCCATCAGATCATCCACATCAACCGCCTTGCCCAAACGGGTTTCAATCTTCAACCGTTTGGTTTCATAAATAAACCAATCAACCAGCCCGTGGAACTCTTCCTTCCCCGGCACCTGTTTGGCCAAATTCAACTGGCCACCCAATAGATTGGCATGATCAAACAGCACCACATGATGACCGCGAAGCGCAGCCACCTTGGCCGCCATCAGACCCGCTGGCCCCGCACCCACAACGGCAAGACGCTGCGGTGTTGCGGTCGGGGCATAAACCAATTCTGTTTCATGGCAGGCACGCGGGTTCACCAGACAAGAGGTCAACTTGCCGCTAAAGGTGTGATCCAAGCACGCCTGATTGCAGGCGATACAGGGCGCAATCTCGGCGGCACGCCCCGTGGCGGCCTTGGCCACAAAGTCAGGATCGGCCAGAAACGGCCGCGCCATCGACACCATATCGGCCATGCCCTTGGCCAAAAGATCTTCGGCCACATCGGGCATGTTGATACGGTTTGAGGTGATCACGGGAATCCCCACCGCGCCCCGCAAACGCCCCGTCAAATGCGCAAAAGCCGCACGCGGAACGCTGGTGGCAATTGTCGGCACCCGCGCCTCATGCCAGCCGATTCCTGTGTTAAGCACGCTGGCCCCAGCTTCTTCAATCGCGCGGGCCAGCGTCACCACCTCATCCCAAGTTGAGCCATTTGGCACCAGATCGATCAAGGAAATCCGATAGATTACAATGAAATTTGGCCCCACAGCCGCGCGCACTCGACGCACGACCTCGACCGGCAAGCGCATGCGGTTCTCATAAGATCCGCCCCATCTGTCAGTTCGCCGATTGGTGTGGGTCACCAGAAACTGGTTCAGAAAATACCCTTCCGACCCCATCACCTCGACGCCATCATAGCCCGCCACCTGCGCCCGCTGCGCCGCAGTCACGATATCGGCGATTTGTTTTTCGATGCCCTCTTCATCCAGCTCGCGCGGGGTAAAGGGGGAAATCGGTGACTTCACCGCGCTGGCTGACACGCAGTCCTTTCCATAGGCATAGCGCCCGGCATGCAGGATTTGCATGGCGATCAAGCCGCCCGCCTGATGCACACGGTCTGTAACAACCCGATGGTTTTCAATGTCTTGATCGGTGAAAAGGCCTGCAGCACCCGGGAATACACCCCCCTCACGGTTGGGCGCCATGCCCCCGGTGACCATCAAAGCAACGCCCCCCCGCGCGCGCTCGGCATAGAATTCCGCCACCCTGTTCCAATCGCCGGTTTCCTCAAGACCCGTGTGCATCGACCCCATCAAAACGCGGTTCTTCAATGTCACATGCCCCAAGGGCAACGGCGCGAAAAGATGGGGATACTGGCTCATGTCATTCTCCTGCTTGGCCAAGATGCCGTGCTGGGGCCGCGCTGTCACGCCAAACGCGGCGTCAAACGGTTGACGATCGAAAGCCGCGCGCCTATCCCTGCCCCGTAACTCGGAGCCATAATGCCAGATCTGTTCGCCTATACTGACGGTGCCTGCTCGGGCAATCCCGGCCCCGGCGGCTGGGGGGTGTTGATGATTGCCCGTGATGGCGGCACCGTGGTCAAAGAGCGCGAATTGCAGGGCGGGGAAAAGCTTACCACCAACAACCGCATGGAGTTGATGGCCGCAATCTCGGCGCTAGAGGCGCTGTCAAAACCTGTTGAAATCACCATCGTGACCGACAGCGCCTATGTGAAAAACGGTGTGACCGAGTGGATTCATTCATGGAAGCGCAACGGTTGGCGCACCGCAGGCAAAGACCCTGTAAAAAATGCCGAGCTTTGGCAAAGGCTTGACGCGGCCCAAGCCCGGCACAAGGTGATTTGGCGCTGGATCAAGGGGCATGCGGGCCATGTCGAGAACGAGCGCGCCGATGCGCTGGCCCGCGCCGGGATGGCCCCGTTCAAAGGTTAAATTCTAGATCCAATCGAGGTTCACTTTACCCGGCGCATAGGTGTCAGACACCTTGTCGCGCAGCGTCTTATAGCGGTCGCGCAGATCCTTGAACTTTCGCTCATGGGTTTCGGCAACCAAACAGCTAACATTCTCGAATAGATGTTCGGTATCCATCTTTTCCAGAATGTCGAGTTCCGCGCCTTCGATATCCATCTTGATGAACGCGATCTCACTGCGCGCCGCCACCTGTTCGCGGACCCAACCCGGAAAGTCGATCAATGGCACCTCAACCGAATTTTCGGCATCAATCCGACGACCACCATCCAGAATGGTGGATTTGACCGACGCGCCTTCCGGGTTTTCTCCAAAATTATCCGCCCGCATCAACCGCACCGTGCCCGACCCCACCCCGACCGCCGCATTTATCAAAGTCACATTGGGCAGGGCCCCGAACTTTTGCTGAAGGGTCTGAAAGGCAAATGGATCAGGCTCAAAGGCTATGACATCGGCACCTGTGGCGGCGAGTTGTTCGGTCACCACGCCCATGTTCGCGCCGCAATCTACCGCCAGATCACCAGGCTTCAGCATTGCGGTGATCGCGGTCAGATACCCATCGGCCCAAGCCTTGCGCAGGTTGCGCTTTTGCCGCCGGATAAGCGTTTCAATCTCTTCCGGCGTTGTGGGCAAGGCTTTGGTTTTGCGATCTTTCTTGCCGCGCTTTCCCGTGATTTCCTCGGCCTGATCCTCGTCTTCGTCGCTCATTCCTCCAACGCTCCGGCCGGGTTTACGCCCATCTGCTCGCACATGCGTGCCGCATATGACCCCGGCATCGGCGGGTTCTTGCGCCACCAGGGCCGTGTGCCGTTTGTGTAAAGGTGAACAGAAAGCGTGTTCTCGGTGAAATGCCCCTCAACATTGCAATGAGGGTCATAAAAAACGTCGTTCAACTGGAACGGCACGGGATACAAATAGTCATAACCAAGCGCTCGTTCGTAATCACCCGTCTGCTGCGCAAAATAGGTAAAGGCCTGTGGCCCAAATGCGGTGCGCTCGGCGTTGTAGATACGAACGGCTTGGGGCAGGCTGCTGTCCTGCTTTTCAATCCGTTTCTTTTGCTGCTTGTTGAACCACGCCGGAGCGGCAGGCAAATTATCATAATAATCAAGCAATTGATCCATCAACGCGCCCTTTTGGGGGATGTAGACCACACCACAATTCAACGCGCCGCGAAACCCATGCCCGGCAAAGATATGGGTCATCTCATCGGGAAAGGGTTTGTGGCAATAGGCGTCGCAGTCAATCCAGACCGCATCGGTTTTCTGGATCATTTTATAGCGAAACACATTCGACAGGAAGGATTCCGAGGTTTGCCGAACGATATCCATGTCAATCGCCATGATATCTGTCGCCGGTTTCACGATCACCCCTTCGGGCACATTCGTGACCGTGTCAGTGCAATACAACGTGGTCGGATGGCCATGCCGCACATGTGACAACAGGCAAAGCTGGTTCAGATAATGCAGTTTTTCCCCAATCCAAAGCGAGGCAACGGGGCGGCGAATGGGAGTGTTCATGAAATGCGGGCCTCATAAAATTCATGTCAGACTGTGCCGTAGAGCTGGTGGCAAGTCCAGTTGGTCAATCAGATGCAGCTTCCTGTGGCGTCTCTGCCAGCCTGAAACCTCTGCAAATATTGGGATCAAAGCGGTCATCGGGCTTGTATCCAAGCTTTGAAAGCTGTTCGGGAAATTGGTCCATCTGCGGATGCCAACGCTCAAGTTGCCGCCCGTAAAGGAAAATTTCTTGCGGCAGGGGTGCGGAAACTGTCTCCAAAACGGCGCAGACCACCTCTGGTGATAGCCGGGGATCTGCCAGCAACAGGCTGGTTGGCGCGTGTTGCGAAATCAGCGCCGCCGTGTCGGGCACCATATCGGTCAAACGGGCATCAGACAGGATAAAGCGGTCATTGAACGCACGATGTGACAAGGCACAAACCACCTGCATCATCTGCCGCAGAGATGGGTGATCTTCTTGAACTGTAAAGTGAACATCGGTTCGGATATTCGCGCAATGGCCCGCAAGAAACCCCACCGCCGCGCCAATTTCCAAGGCGCGAGCATGCTTTGCCAAAATCAACGGCATCTTCCGGGCAAGCCCGCGTTCGAACTTTCCCGCCTGAATCAAGGGCAGAACATGCGCGGCAAACACCCGTCCGTCGGCCGGCAGTTTCATTGAGTGATTGGCGAAAACTTCAACCTGATGGTCGCTGGAAAGATCAATCGGCCCGGGATTATACGACCCCATCGGAACCGCCTCTACGGGGCTTTCCTTTGGCGCAGCCTGGCGATCGGCCTTGGCCTTGGCGTTTCGTTTTTTCTCAACGTCTGACATCAGCGCTGCGATTTTCTCTTTGTCGCGAGGCTGCGGCGGTTTCGCCACGATTTGCGAAATCGGCACCGCCGAGGCGGCAGCAAGATCGGCCACCAGCTGACGGTAGGCGTCGGTTTGCTTCAGCTCGGCCAGCCGCGCCTCAGCGCGTTCCACCGCCGCATTGTGAAGACGGTTGAGCACAGGGTCTGACAGCAGTTGGGCGATCATGCGATTGCGCACTTCGGTATAGCGCAGCATCGTGTCGTCACGAACTTCGTTTCTATCCTGCAAGCTCCAGTAATCGCTGTTATATTTGTCCGCCTTGTTGTTCACATTGCCGCGCATCTTGCGAATGGCATAGCTGTCAACCGACTTCACCGCGTAATGATTCAGTTGCACCCAGTCATAACCGATGGTGCGGGTGATCGAACGCCAGCCGCGAAATTTGAAGTAGTCTTCCATTTCGCGACCTGACCCGTTCAGCCATTTCACCTGATCGGGAAACTCGGTCTTGATGTGGCGAGTTTTCATCTTGGGCCGGTGGATGCCCAGCTTCCAATAGTCGGGGTCAAAGGTGAAAAGAGTTTTCACCCCCCACCCCTTGTTCCAAGTCGCGGGTGCGGCCATCAGATATTGTTCGGTAACGGGGGCTCTGCTCCAATCCACCACGCCACCGGAACCGAAAATGCGCCATGTAACCACGATCCCCGTGGCGCCTTGGGACTTTGCCGCAGTAAGTAAATCGTCAAGCGTGCCGTCGCCATATTTGATGGACAGAAATTCATCGGCATCGAACACCATGACCCAATCAGACTGTCCGACGACCGGTTCGTCCTGAGCGTAGTTGAGCGCCGAAGGTTGGGGGCGAATTCCCGCTGGAATGACATTGCGGCGGTGATGGCACAGCCCAAGCTCCTCCAGCCGGATCAGCATATCGTCGGTGCCATCCGAACAATCGTTCGTATAAACAACCAGATCGGTGAATCCGATGGCCAAATGATGGGCAACCCACTCAATCACAAAGGGGCCCTCATCCTTCATCATCGACACGGCTGTGATCTGGCCATGAGGGCTGATGTGGCGGCTTAGACCAAAGGGCACAGAGCCCCATAAATCTGACGCGCCGCGCGGCCGATCTGCGGCGACTGCCCCCGCTTTCACTACTTTTGAACGCGCCACGCTGACCTCTTTGGCCAAATCGAAATCATGCCTCGACTTGGAGCATCAGAATAGGCGATCAGCCCAGCCATGGGCAAGAAGTGTTCACCGGTTTTGGGGCGCCAAGTGAAGTAGATCACGCGCAAACTGTTGCGAATATGGCGATAATTCGGCGTCAGAGGCCGGATCGGCGGATGACATGGGGTCACCACTTCGCCATAATATCGGAATATGGCCATCTTTGGCCAAACTGCCGAGTGTGTCATGACCCAACGCCTTACCGTCTATTTCATTGTCGAGCCTCCGAAATATGAGCTGATGGCCTGCTATCTGGCAGGGTCTTTGCGCCAACAGTTCGGTGATACGGTCGCGCTTGTGGGCTATTGCCCCGACGAAAAACTTCCGACGGTTTCGAAAGACGTGATTTCAGTTCTGGCGAAACTTGGCTGCGACGTTCGACCGTTCAAAGTGGCCGGACGGTTCACACCTGATTATCCGCATGGCAACAAAATTCTTGCCACGCTCGAACCGCGTGACACCGAGTTTTCTGCGTTTTTTGACAGTGATGTTCTGTGCCTTCGCCCAAATTCTGTTGAGAACATTATCAAGGCCGGGCATGTCTCGTTGACGCCTGCCGCCTCTATGTCATGGGGCAAAGGCGAAACCTGGCACCTCATTTACCAGACATGCGGCATGCCAATGCCAGAAGGACGGGTCAAGCTGATGCGCCAAAAAGGCGATCGAGAGCGGTTGCCCTATTTTTCCTCTGGGCTGTTTTCCTTCCCCGAGCATCATCGCAACAGCGAGGGAAAGTCATTTCCCGAAGTTTGGATGGAGATCGCTCAAACAATTGATAAAAATGAAGATATACCCGGTCGACGCCCCTATCTTGACCAGATCAGCCTGCCCCTTGCGATTCAGAAATCGGAACTGGCGTGGAATATTTTGCCCGAGGAGCAGCATTTTATTCTTGGGGGCAGCCTGCGTGGCGAACCCTTGCCCGAAGGGCGGGAGATTTACACGGTTCATTACCGAAAATGGGAAATCCTGAAAGAGGTGGGCTTGGCCAAGCAGGGCAAGAAGATGCTGCAAAATCAGGCGGGTGTGCGCAGGATTGACCAGATTTCAAAGGCCACGCAGTCGGAAACCCCAGCAGAAGTCTGATTGCTCTTGTAATTTATGAGCCATCATTCATAAATATGCTATGTCACGCCCAAGATCCCTTACTGACGCTGAGATTTCCGGCCACTTGTTGGCCGCTTTGCATGAGCAGGGCGAAAAGGCGCTGACATTTGGGGTGATTTCCAAGCGCTGCGGATTGGCACAGGCCACATTGGCGCAGCGATATGGAACAGTTGATGGCATGGTTCGGCACGCGCTGGCCGAAGAATGGTTGCGGCTAAGCGGCGCCGTCGAGGTCATCGAAGCTGAGGCTCTGAATTCCTCAAAGGGCACGCAGGCCTTGCTAAAGCGTTTGCCCTTGCCCCATCCACAGGTTCTGGCCCTGTCTTTGCGCGATGAGGCGTTGCAGCCTTTGGCCGAAGCTTGGCGCGCGCAAGTTGAGGGCGCTATTGCCGCGCGACGTGGTGGCGGCGCGCGGGCGCGGGATAGCGCAGCACTGATTTTTGCCGCATGGCAAGGGCGCTATCTTTGGGAATCTGCGGGTGGAAAAGGCTTTCGTCTCAGCGACCTTTTGAAAGCCGCACCTTAGCGGATATAGGTTTTCCAGAGCCAAATCAAAATGAGAGCGCCAAGAACAGCGCCGACAAATCCGGCCATCCAGCCGCCGATCATTCCAATTGTCCGCAAGGCAAGGCCGCCCATCAGCGCCCCCGCAACACCGATTGCAACTGTGGTCAGGACATCTGTGTTCAGCCCCATGATGCGCGTGGCAAGAAACCCCGCAGCAACGCCGACAACAATCAGAAGAACAAGTCCCATGGCACCCCCTTGAAACCCAATTAAGATATGGGGGCGCAGGATGTGTTATTCAACAAAGGCGGGCATTTGAAATCCACGCAGAAACTCATCTGGCGGCATTGGCCGTTTGCCTTCGCGCTGTGCCAGCGTGATTTGCACCGCACCGGTCCCACAGGCAATCTTCAAGCCATCCAGAACCTGCCCTGGCCTGCCTTGGTCGTCGCAAAGATGCGAACGCAAAAGCTTTACCCGTTCGCCATTGATCTCACACCACGCACCAGGAAATGGTGACAGCCCCCGGATCTGGCGATCCACCTCGATCGCCGGGCGTGTCCAGTCAATTCGCGCCTCGCCCTTGTCGATCTTGGCGGCATAGGTTACGCCTTCGGCTGGCTGTGGAACAGCCTTGCGCGGCAGGTTGGCCAGTGTCTGAACGATCATTCGGGAACCCATGGCCGACAGGCGATCATGCAGATCGGCGGTGGTCTCTTCGGGGCCGATCAGAGTGGTCTCACAGTCCAGAACCGGGCCGGTATCAAGACCCGCCTCCATCTGCATAATACAGACGCCGGTTTCGGCATCACCCGCCAAAATGGCGCGATGAATGGGCGCCGCCCCGCGCCAGCGCGGCAAAAGCGAGGCGTGAATGTTCAGACAACCAAATCGAGGCGCATCCAGAATGGCCTGCGGAAGGATCAGCCCATAGGCGACCACAACAGCGACATCGGCGTGAAGGTCGGCAAAGTCTTTCGCTGCATCTTCGCTGCGCAGCGAAACCGGGTGGCGCACGGGCAATCCTAATTCTAAAGCGCGCGCATGAACCGGGGTTGGCCTTTCGGCCTTGCCGCGCCCCGCGGGGCGTGGGGGTTGGCAGTAAACCGCAACAATTTCATGGGTTTGATGCAGCGCTTCCAGCACTGGAACCGAGAAATCAGGCGTGCCCATGAAGATGATTTTCATGCCCGTTTCCGCAGCTTTTCTGCCTTGGCCAGCAGCATTTTCCGCTTCAAGGGCGAGAGGTGATCAAAATACATTTTGCCCGCCAGATGGTCGATCTGATGCTGCACTGAGGTGGCCCAGAGGTTGACGAAATCGCGTTCCTCTATCGCGCCCTCGGCATTCAGAAACCGCACCGTCACTGCACGGGGCCGCGAGATCACGGCAGAAACGCCGGGCAGGTTCGGACTGGCCTCCTCATGCTCGCGCGGTTGCACCGAGGAATGCAGCACCTCGGGGTTGGCCATCAAGATCGCCTGCCCGCGCGCCTCGGAACAATCCACAACGGCAAGCCGCAGCGGAATGCCGATCTGCACTGCCGCAAGGCCATATCCAGGCATCGCTTCCATCGTATCGACCATGTCCGCCCAGATGCTGCGCACCTCATCGGTGATCGCAGGCACATCGGCGGCTGGGGTTTTCAAACAGGCGTTCGGCCAGGGCAGACAGCGGCGAACGGCCATCACGCCATCCGCGCGCGTTCGCGCTTTAGTTTTTCCATTTTGCGGGTGATCATCTGCCGCTTTAGCGGGCCAAGATAGTCAATGAACAGCTTACCATCCAGATGGTCGATCTCGTGCTGCACACAGGTGGCCCAAAGCCCGGTAAAGGTGCGTTCTTGCATGGCACCCTCAAGATCCATCCATTCCACAGTGACCGCGGCCGGACGCTTCACCTCGGCATATTGGTCAGGGATCGACAGGCAGCCTTCCTCGTAAACGCTTAAATCCTCTGACGACCACAGAATGAGGGGGTTCAAAAGGATGATGGGTTCGGGCGGGCCGTCTTTGATGCAATCCATGACGATCACACGGCTCATCACCCCCACTTGCGGCGCGGCAAGTCCCACGCCGGGCGCGTCATACATGGTTTCCAGCATGTCCAAAGCCAGCGTCCGAATTTCGGGCGTGACTTCGGCAACAGCCTCGCAAGGCTTTTTCAGGCGCGGGTCGGGATGGATCAGGATGGGACGGATCATGTTTTCGGATTTACGGCGCAGGGGCGAATGGTGCAAGTAGGGAAGGCAAATTTCGATAGGCAGGCCATGACTGACTTTGATACACCGATCAACCGCTTTGGCACCCATTCCGTAAAGTGGGACTCGATGGAAAGCTTTTATGGCGTGCCCGCCAAAGATGGCATCGCAATGTGGGTGGCCGATATGGATTTCCGTCCGCCTGTCGCCGTGCAGCGCGCGTTAGAGGGTATGCTTAGCCACGGCATCTATGGCTATTACGGTGATGAAAGTTCCTATCTGGACGCCATCCGCTGGTGGATGAAAACCCGCCACGGCTGGGAGGTGGAGCGCGAGCATATCTTTACCACCCATGGGCTGGTGAACGGCACCGCCATGTGTGTCGATGCTTTTACCAAACCGGGCGATCAGGTGGTGCTGACCACCCCAGTTTATCACGCCTTCGCTCGTGTCATCAAAGCGGCGGGGCGTGGGGTCACCGAATGTCCGCTTGCCCTGGTCAACGGCCGCTACGAGATGGATTTCGCCGCTTGGGATGCAACGCTGACGGGCCGGGAAACAATGATGATCCTCTGCTCGCCGCATAATCCCGGCGGGCGGGTGTGGACGCCTGCGGAATTGCAGGCCGTCGCCGATTTCTGCAAGCGTCATAACCTGATCCTGGTGTCGGACGAGATCCACCATGATCTGGTCATGCCCGGGCAGAAACACACCGTCATGGCCAAGGCCGCGCCCGAAATCGCCGACCGGCTGGTGATGATGACGGCCACGACAAAGACCTTCAACATCGCAGGCGCTCATTCTGGCAATGTCATTATTGCCGACCCCACCCTGCGCAAGCGCTTTGCCGATCGGATGATGGCGATGGGGGTTTCGCCGAACTCCTTCGGTCTTTTCATGGCCGAGGCCGCCTATTCCCCCGAAGGTGCGGCTTGGGTGGATGAGTTAACCGCCTATCTGCAAGGCAATGCCAAGATCTTTGATGACGGCATCAACGCCATTCCCGGCCTGCGCTCTATGCCGCTTGAGGCGACCTATTTGGCTTGGGTGGATTTTGCAGGCACCGGCATGGCCCCGGCCGAATTCAAGGCGCGGGTGGAAAAGGCTGCCAAGATCGCCGCGAACCACGGCGACAGTTTTGGTCTTGGCGGCGAAACCTTCTTGCGGTTCAACCTTGCCACCCCTCGATCGATTGTTGTCGAGGCGGTGGCCCGGCTGCAAAAGGCCTTTGCTGATCTGCAATGAAAGGGCTGGCGCGGATCTTTTCAGCGCTGGTGATGATTGCCTTTCTGGGGCTTGGTGCGGCGTGGTTTTATTTTGCACCAGCCCCCTTACCCCCCAACCTGCCGCCGATCATCGGCACGGCGGATCGGATCATCGTCGAAAAGTCAGCCCGCCGCATGGTGCTGATGCAAAATGACAAAGTTCTGCGCGAATACCGCATCGCACTTGGCTTTTCGCCGCAGGGTGACAAGGAAAGACAGGGCGATGGGCGCACACCCGAAGGCGTCTTTGCGATTGACCGACGAAATGACCGTTCCGCCTATCATCTTTCCCTTGGCCTTGATTACCCGCAGCCCGAAGACCGGGCGAGAGCGAAGGCAGCGGGCTATGATCCGGGCGGCGATATTATGATCCACGGTCAGCCCAATGCGCTGGCCGATGATGTGGTCTTGCGGGGCGATTGGACAGCCGGATGTATCGCCGTTTCAAACGCCGAAATGCGCGAGATATGGGCCGCAACAGATGCGCGAACAGTTGTTGAAGTCAGGCCTTAGGCAGATAACCCACCGGCGCATGTTCATCGCGCCAGTAATCCAGCGGTGCCGTGTCGCGCACCGCAGTATTGCGCTTGAACTCATAGACGATCTGGCCGTGCTCCTCAGAGGAGGCGACAATCAGGCACTGGAACACATGGCGGCTGCCGTCATAGACATCGACCAAGCCGCGTAGTTTTGGGGTGACTGTCGCATCCATGGCAAAGCCATCGTGCCAAAAGCGCAACACCGGAAAGACCGCCTCACCCACCTGAACCCGCAGGCGCGATTTGCGCGCCGCCTCACGGTTCCGACCCATGGCCAGCCCATCGGCAATGTCTTTTGGCAGGAATTCCAGCATCTTCGCCTCCCTTGCTGAGACCAGTATTTGCGTGAAATGGTTAACAAATATGACAAATCGGCAAGAGATGCCGATTTACCCGAATTGCGTGGCCGAAATGTCGCATTTTCGTGCGGCGACCTCTGCCGTTGCGGGGCTTTCGGTCGCTTTGGCCATCGGGTATGCCTGCAAGCCCAAGCCGCGACACCCCTTGAAGGAGCCGTCATGTCCGCAACGCTGCTGATTCCCGCCCTGCTTTTGGATGCCGCTCTGGGCGAGCCCAAGGCGATCTGGGACCGCGCGCCGCATCCGGCGGTGCTGATGGGCCGGGTGATCGGCTGGTGCGACCACCGCTTCAATACGGGCGCCAACAAGCGCTTCAAGGGGGTTGTCGTGATGGCGGCACTTGTGATCGGTGCGGCAATTCTGGGCCGGATCATTCACCTCTTGCCTGATTTCGGGATCATCGAGATCCTTGTCGCGGCAATCCTTCTGGCGCAGAAATCGCTGGTTGACCATGTCGCCGCCGTGGCGCGCGGGTTGCGCATGTCGTTGAAGGACGGCCAGCGCGCCGTGGCCATGATCGTTGGCCGCGATACCGAGGTGCTGGACCGCTCGGGTGTCGCGCGCTCTGCCATCGAAAGCGCGGCCGAGAATCTCTCGGATGGGGTGATCGCTCCGGCCTTCTGGTTCCTGATCGGCGGATTGCCGGGGCTGATGGTCTACAAAGTCACCAACACCGCTGACAGCATGATCGGCCACATGACCCCCCGCCATCGCGAATTTGGCTGGGCTGCCGCGCGGCTGGATGATCTTTTGAACCTGATCCCGGCGCGGCTTTCGGCGTTTCTGGTGGCGCTGACCAATGGCTGGACTGACCCCAAGCCGATCCTGCGCGATGCGCCCTTGCACCGCAGCCCCAACGCCGGCTGGCCTGAGGCCGCCGTGGCCTGCGTGCAGGGCATCGCGCTGGCCGGTCCGCGCAGCTATCATGGCCAGATGACCGATTACCCATGGGTCTATCCCGAGGGCCGCCGCGAACTCGGCCCCGAAGACATTGACCACACAATCCGCACCCTCTGGCGCGCCTGGGCGGGGATGCTGGGGCTGGCTGTGGTCGTGGCGGTGGTGTTCTAGGCCCTTAGGCCACCAAGGCCTCGGCGCGCTTTAGGTCAACGCTGACCAACTGGCTGACGCCCTGCTCCTGCATCGTCACGCCGAATAGGCGGTCCATGCGGGCCATGGTCACGGCGTGATGGGTGATGACCAGAAACCGCGTTTCGGTGCGCCGCGTCATCTCGTCCATCATGTCGCAGAACCGGGTGACGTTGGCATCGTCCAAAGGTGCGTCCACCTCATCGAGCACGCAGATCGGCGCGGGGTTGGCGAGGAACACACCAAAGATCAGCGCAAGGGCTGTCAGCGTCTGCTCGCCGCCCGACAACAGCGACAGCGTCGACAGACGCTTGCCCGGCGGCTGCGCCATAATCTCGAGACCGGCCTCCAGCGGGTCATCGGATTCCACCAAGACCAGCCGCGCCTCGCCGCCGCCGAAGAGATGGGTGAAAAGCTGGCCGAAATTGGCGTTCACCTGCTCGAAGGCGGTCAAGAGCCGCTCGCGCCCCTCGCGGTTCAGACCCGCGATGCCGGCGCGCAGTTTCTTGATCGCCTCCTCAAGATCCAGCTTTTCGGCGGCCAGCGCGGTATATTCCGCATCCACCGCCTTGGCATCTTCCTCGGCCCGCAGGTTCACCGCGCCTAAAGCCTCGCGCTGGCGCTTCAGGCGCTGCACATCGGTATCCAGCGTCTCGGCATCCGGCATGCGGTCGGGATCGACCTTGAGCGTATCGAGCAGTTCGGCCGGGGTGGCGCCCGCCTCTTCCGCGATGCGCTCGGCCGCCAGCTGAACGGTGGAGCGCGCGGCCTCGGAGCGGGCCTCGGCACGGGCGCGGATTTCGCGGGCGTCCGAGGCCAGACGCTCGGCATCGCGCTCCATGTCGCGGGTTTCGCGCAGGCGGCCCTCGGCCTCGGCCAGGGCATCGGCGGCAACGGCGCGGCGGGTCTCGGCCTCGGTGATCGCGTCAGACAATTCCTCGCGCTTGATGGCAATCTCTTCGGGCGCGGCCGAGGCTTCGGTCAGTTCCTCTTCGGTTTCGGCCTTGCGAGCCTCCAACTCGGCAATCCGTTTGGCGGCCGTGTCGAGGCGGTGCTTCCAGCCCGAAAGCTCCTTGGTCGCCTCTTGCCGACGGCGCACCCGGGCCTCGCCCTCGCGGCGCAACTCGTCATGGGCCGACCGGCGAGACATCATGGTGATGCGTGCGGCCTCGACCGCCACGCGCGCGGCCTCGACCGCATCGCGGGCGCTGTCCAGATCGCCCAGATCCTCGACCGAGGCAAGCGCGCCCTCCAGCCGCTCTCGGGCCTCGGCCGCCTCATCGGTATAGCGGGAAACCGAGATGCGCGCGGTTTCCAGACGCCCCTCGGCCAGCGAGCGATCCGCCTCGGCGCGCGCGGCGGTGCGGTTGGCTTCGGCCACCCGGGCATCGGCGGCGCGGCGGGCATCGCGGGCCATCTGATCGGCGCGCGCCAGATCGGCCAGTCGCGCCTGCAAGGCGGCATGGGCCTGCGCGGCCCCTTCGGCGCGGGCGGCGACCTCTTCGAGATCGCGCTTCAACTGCGTCAGCTTGTTCAACTGTTGCAAGCGCAGCGCGGCGGCCGAGGGCGCATCTTCGGCCCCCGCGCGGAAGCCGTCCCAGCGCCACAGATCGCCCTCGCGACTGACAAGCCGTTGGCCGGGCTGCAACAGCGGTTGCAGCCGCGCGCCCTCGGCCCGGTCGACAAGGCCAATCTGGCCAAGGCGACGGGCCAGCACAGCGGCACCATCCACAAAGCCCGTCAGGGGGGTCGCGCCCGGCGGCAGGGGCTGCGGCGCGTCGTAATCGGGCAGGCCGACCCAGCCCGAGGGCCGGTCTGCCGCCACCACCGGCGCGCGCAGGTCATCGGCCAAGGCCGCGCCAAGGGCCTTTTCAAGGCCGGGCTCCACCTGCAATCGGTCCAGAAGCTGGCTGCCCGCGTTTGCCTCGCGCTGCACCATCTTGGCCAGAGCGGCCACCTCGGCGCGGATGGCCGCCGCCTCACCCTCGGCAGCCGAGCGGGCGGCGCGGGCCTCGGACTCGCGCTCTTGCACCGTCGCGCGGGCCTCTTCGGCGCTGGCCAGCGCCTCATCGGCGGACTCTGCCATGGCAACGGCCTCGGCCTTGCCCTCTTCGGCCAGCACCATCGCCTCGGCGGCGGCGGCAAGTGCGGCCTCGGCCGCCTGACAGGCCTCAACCGCGCGGGCGGCCTCGGCCTCGGCCTTGTCCACCGCGCTGCGGCTGTCGGACAGAAAGCGCTGCGCCGACTGGTGCCGCGCCGCAAGCCGCGCGGCATCCTCGGTGGCCGCCGTCAGCACCTGCTCGCGGTCGGTCAGGATGCTGGAGGCTTCGCGCGCCACCTCAGCCGCCTCGGCCAGACGCTCTTCATGGCCGTCATGGGCGCGTTGCAGCTGGTCCACTTCCCATTCCAGCCGCTCGATCACCTCGCCCGCATCGCGGTTCAGCCCCGCCTCGCGTTCGGCATCGCGGACCAACTCGGCAATCCGCGCCTTCAGCGTCTCGATCTGGCTGCGCGCACGGGATTCCTGTTCGGACAACTGGTCGCGGCTCACCATCAACCGTTGCAGAATGGCCGCCGCAATCGCCTCTTCCTCGCGCTTGGGCGGCAGCGCATCTTCGGCCACCTCGCGCAGCTTGGCGGCGTTGCGCGCATTGGCCTCGGCCTGGCTCGCCTCGATCACACGCTGGCGCAGGATGCCATCGGCCTCGGACCGGGCCAGATCGGCCTCGCGCCAGCGGCGGAACAGAAGCTGCCCCTCGACCCGGCGCAATTCCTCACCGATTTCGCGATAGCGGGCGGCCTGCTTGGCCTGACGGGTCAAGGTCGAAAGCTGCTGGGCCAGCTGCTCCAGCACATCATCGACGCGCAACAGGTTCGCCTCGGCCGCCGAAAGCTTCAACTCGGCCTCATGACGGCGGGCGTAAAGGCCGGAAATCCCGGCCGCCTCTTCCAGCACGCGCCGCCGCGCCTTGGGCTTGGCGTTGATGAGTTCCGAAATCTGCCCCTGCCGCACCAGCGCCGGGCTGTGCGCGCCGGTCGAGGCATCGGCAAACAGCATCTGCACATCGCGCGCCCGCACGTCCTTGGAGTTCAGCTTATACGCCGAGCCCGCATCGCGGGTGATGCGGCGTGTGATTTCAATCGTGTCGCTGTCATTGAACCCCGAAGGCGCCAGCCGGTCGGAATTGTCCATCACCAGCGCCACTTCGGCAAAATGGCGCGCGCCTCGGGTGGCGGCGCCGTTGAAGATCACATCCTCCATCCCGCCACCACGCATCGCGGTCGGGCGGTTTTCCCCCATCACCCAGCGCAGCGCTTCAAGAAGGTTCGACTTGCCGCAGCCATTCGGGCCGACGACACCCGTCAGCCCGTCATGGATCACCAGATCGGTGGGGTCCACAAAGCTTTTGAAGCCATTGAGCCTGAGTTTGGTAAAGCGCAAAGGGAAGGTCCCGATGATTCCGTCAACACGATATCGTCGGCACAGACAGCCCATGAGTCAACTGAATGCCGCAGGATATAGCCCTTTGGTCAGGATTATCCCCAAGATATTGACCAAACCGCCACCCCTGCGGGCGGCGCACTAGGCCAGATAGGCACGAAAGCTGCGCACGACTTCCTCATAGACCGCGCGCTTGAAGGGCACGATGCTGGCAATCATCTCATCGGCCTTGATCCAGCGCCACTGGCTGAATTCGGGATGTTCAGTGGCGATGTTCACCTGATCGTCGCGGCCGAGATAGCGGTAAAGGAACCACTTCTGCTTTTGTCCGCGATACTTGCCGCCCCAGACCTTCCCCAAGAGTTCGGGCGGCAGATCATAGGTCACCCAGCCATGGGTCTTACCGATGAACTCCAACAGATCGGCCGAAATCCCGGTTTCCTCCCACAACTCGCGCAGGGCCGCAGCGCGGGGCTTTTCACCGTCATCAATGCCCCCTTGGGGCATTTGCCAAGCTGGCACCGGGTTGTCGAGCCTTTGTCCGCCAAAGACCAAACCCGCGGCGTTGATCAGCATGACACCGACGCAAGGACGGTAAGGCAGAGAGGCAGGATCTGTCATCTAATCATGGGCCGCCCCTGTTGGGACGGCCCCCTTTCCTTAGGGTTGGGGCGCAACGGCAGCCAGCCCGCGCAAGATATCCACGGCATAGGCCAGTTGGTAATCTTCATCGCGCAGCTTCGCTGCCTCTTCGGTGCGGGCGCGATCGGCTTCAAGCTGGTTGCGCTCGTCCTCGCTCATCGAGTCATTTGTAATCGCGCCGCGCAGATCTGCTTCGGACCGTTGATTGCGGGCCTCTTCGGCGGCCTTTGCCTCTTCCTCTTCTTCGGTCAAGGGAACAACCAAGGGCTGGTTCACCACGATATCGGGCATGACGCCCAGCGCTTGGATCGACCGGCCTGACGGCGTGTAATAGCGCGCGGTTGTCAGGCGCATAGCGCCATCGCCCTTAAGGGGGATCAGCGTTTGAACAGACCCTTTACCAAAGCTTTTCGTGCCCACCACAATGGCGCGGCGGTGATCCTGCAAAGCCCCAGAGACAATCTCGGAGGCACTGGCAGACCCGCCGTTGATCAAGACGACAATCGGCTTTCCTTGAGCCAAATCGCCCGGTTCAGCATTGAACCGCTCTCCTTGTTGCGGGTTCCGCCCGCGGGTCGAGGTGATCTCACCTTTTTCAAGGAAGGCATCTGACACCATGATCGCCTGATTAAGCAAACCACCGGGGTTGTTGCGCAGGTCAATGACAAAGCCGTTGACATTGTCCATGCCGCCCGCCTCTTCGACCATCTTTTTGATGCCCTCTTCAACACCCGGATAGGTCTGGTCGTTGAAGGTGGAAATCCGCAACACCACGGTATTGCCCACCAGACGCGGCCGCACGGCGACCATCTTGATGGTGTCGCGGATGATCGACACATCAAACGGTTCGGACACCCCTTCGCGCACCACGGTGATGATGATCTCAGAGCCGACCGGACCGCGCATTTTGTCAACGGCGTCATCTAGCGTCAGGCCAAGAACTGATTCGCCATTCACATGAGTGATGTAATCGCCCGCCTTCATCCCGGCCTTGTCGGCGGGGGTATCGTCCATCGGTGCTACGACTTTGACAAAGCCGTCTTCTTGCGTGACCTCAATGCCAAGCCCGCCGAACTCACCGCGCGTCTGTTCCTGCATATCGTCGAAATCTTTGGCCGACAAATAGCTGGAATGGGGATCAAGCGACGTGAGCATTCCGTTAATCGCCGCCTCAACCAGCTGTTCGGTATCCACTTCCTCGACATATTGTGCGCGGATGCGCTCAAAAATATCGCCAAACAGGTCGAGCTGTTCATAGACCGAAACGGTCTTTTCGGCCTCTTGGGCAATCAAGGGCCCTGCGACCTGGGTCGTCAGGATCGTGCCCGCAAGCGTGCCACCCAAGGCCGCCAGTGCAATCTTCTTCATCAAAGCGTCATTCCCTTGCTCCGGCCATTCCGGCGAACCATTCGGTTGGGTCCACCGCGTCGGCACCTTGCCTCAATTCCATATAAAGCGTTTCCGTCCCGCGGACACCACTGCCTTGTGCCGCCTGCGCAAGAAAGTCAGCGTCCAATTGGTCACGCCCGCCCATCAGGCCCAATGCCGCGCCGCGCGCCACCACGTCACCCACCCGACCATACACCTGATCCAGCCCGGCAATCACCAGAAGATAACCGCTGCCCGGCTCAAGGATCATCACGTTTCCGTAGTCCAGCAGCGGCCCAGTATAGCGGATCGTTGCGGCCCAAGGGCTGACAACCAAAGCACCGGGCCTTGTGGCGATGGTCAAACCGGGGCGCGTGACGCCTCGGGCGTCGGTCTCGCCAGGAAAGAGCAAAACATTGCCCAGCACGGGCAGTGCCAGCGTGCCCTTGGCTTGTGCAAAGGTTGCGTTGCCGCTGTCATCCAGCGCCAGCCCGGCGGCAAAGCCATCCAGCGTATCGGCGCTTTCCAACAGACCCCTCAAAACATCGGGATCTTCGGTAAAGCGGCGGGGCAGTTCGGTCCGCTCGGAGATTGCCTGACTAAGGGCTGAGCGCGCCTCTTGCGCAGCGACCAACCCGTCAGACAGGGTTTTTCCCGCCGAAAGTTGCAAGAGCCTCAGATCATTCAGTTCGGTCAGATCGGCGCGCAGGCGTTCAGCCTCGACCTGCAAGGCCGGGGTCACATCGGCCAGCATCATACCCGAGCGCACCGTGCCCAATGGCCCACTTGGGTGCAGCAGTAACAAGGGGCCGGGTTCGGCGTTGATGGTGGACAAAACCCCCAAAAGCTGCGCGATGCGGTCACGCTCTGTCTGAAAGCGCAGTTCCAAGGCTTCTTGGCGCAACTCGGCCTGACGCAGGGCTTCGCGAAGGGCGGCAAGCCCCTCTTCATAGGCACGGATGGTTGTCGTCAAGGCGGCCACCTGATCTTTGCCGCGCTTGGCCTCTTGCAGGGCTTGGACCGATCCTTGCAATGCCGCCGCTGCCGCCGCCGCATCCTCGGCAACCCCGGCAAAGGCAGGGGCCGAGGTCAAGAGGAGAGATAGAGCGGCCGCACGAATCATACGATCAGGCTTTCTCCGGTCATTTCAGGGGGCTGCGGCACGCCTATGAGCTGCAACACCGTTGGTGCAAGATCAGCCAGACGGCCCCCTTCGCGCAACTTCGCCCCCTCGGGACCGCCCACCAGAATAACGGGCACCGGGTTGACCGTATGTGCCGTATGCGGCCCGCCGGTCACTGGATCGACCATCATTTCGCAATTGCCATGATCTGCGGTCACAATCATCGCGCCACCCTTGGCACGCAGGGCCAATAACGCGCGGCCAAGCCCGGCATCCACCGCCTCGCAGGCCTTGATCGCGGCGGGAAGGCTGCCGGTATGGCCCACCATATCCGGATTGGCAAAGTTCACGACGATCAGATCAAAGCCGCGATTGATGGCAGATACCAAATGATCGGCCACCTCTGCCGCGCTCATCTCGGGCTGCAAATCATAGGTGGCCACTTTGGGCGAGGCGGGCATTGCACGCTCTTCACCGTCAAACGGCACCTCGCGACCACCGTTCAAAAAGAAGGTGACATGCGGATATTTTTCGGTCTCGGCCAGTCGAAACTGGGTCAGCCCCTGCTTGGCCACCCATTCGCCAAGGCAGTTGACGATCACCCGTTTTGGAAAGGCCGTTGCCATATAGGCGTTGTGCCCAGCGGAATATTCCACCATTCCCAGCATGGCCGACCATGCCGGGCGCGTGCCCGTTTCAAACCCGGCGAAATCGGGCTGGCCCAAGGCTGCCAAAATCTCGCGGGCCCGGTCGGCCCGAAAGTTCAGACAAAACACCCCATCACCGTCTTTGGCTCCGGCATAATCGGCAATCACCGTGGGGGCGAGGAATTCGTCGGTCTCGCTCTTTGCATAAGATTGCGCCACTGCCGCCGAGGCCGTTGCCGCTGATGTTTCCGCAGTCCCCCGCACAATCGCCTGATAGGCACGCGCCACCCGCTCCCAGCGGTTGTCACGGTCCAGCGCCCAATAGCGGCCAATCACGGTGGCAATCCGCGCCCCTTTTGGCAGCACCGCCTCGAGATCGGCGATGAACCCGGCAGCCGAGGAGGGGGCGACATCGCGCCCGTCGGTGATGGCATGCAGCGCCACCGGCAGGCCCAGCGCGGTCAAGGCCTGTGCGGCGGCAATGACATGGGTGATATGCCCATGAACCCCGCCATCTGACGCAACACCCATCAGATGCGCCGTGCCGCCCGCCGCCTTGACCTTTGCGGCAAAGGTCAGAAGTTCGGGGTTCTGCGCGAAAGAGCCATCCTCCACCGCTAGATCAATCGCGCCGAGGTCCATCGCCACCACGCGCCCCGCGCCAATATTGGTGTGGCCCACCTCGGAATTGCCCATCTGCCCGCGCGGCAGCCCGACATCCGGGCCAAAGGTGGTCAGCGTGGCATGTGGGCACGTCTGCCATAGGGTATTGAAGTTCGGCACATGGGCCTGTGCCGGGGCCGATGTGGCCGGATCGGGGCCGATGCCCCAGCCATCCAGAATACACAGAACCACCGGTTTATACGCGCCCATCTGACTGCCTTTCTTGCGTTGGTTCGCTTCTAACGCCCAAAGCCAAAGGGGGCAACGTCAGCCCCGCGTCACAACCCAGTCCAACAGCCGCGTCGGCAAGAACCGCCGCGCTATCCCGGCGATATAGGTCGGAACTGTGACATAATATCGAGGGCTTGGGCGCGGGGCTTCAAGCGCATGGATCAGCTTTTTCGTGACCGCCGATGCGGGCAGTTCAAAGGCATCCGGCTTGGTCTTGACGCCGTAAAGACGCCCCCGCAACGCAGCATATTCCTCACGGCGCGCCGAGTTTTCCCAGTCAATCCAGCGTTCAAAATGTGGAATGGCTTTGGTGCGAATATCGGTGCTGATGGGTCCGGGTTCAATCAAGATCACATCAATACCCGTGCCTTCCATCTCAAAGCGCAACACATCCGTGAGCCCCTCGAGCGCAAATTTGGTTGAGACATAGGCGCCGCGCCACTTGGCCCCCACCAAACCCAGAACGGATGAGCAATTCACGATGCGCCCATGGCCCTGCGCCCGCATCACCGGAATGATCCGACGTGTTAAATCGTGATAGCCAAAGAGATTGGTTTCAAAAATCTCGCGCAAAGCGCCACGCGGCAGGTCTTCCACCGCGCCGGGACAAGCAAAGGCCCCGTTGTTATAGAGCGCATCCAGTCTGCCCCCGGTTCGAGACAGTGTTTCGGCCACGGCCGCCTCGATGCTTGCCTCGTCGGAATAATCCAGAACGAAGCTTTCCAGTCCCTCGGCCCGCAATCTTGCGCAATCCGCCTCTTGGCGGCAGGTGGCAAAGACGCGCCAGCCGCGCTTTGCCATGGAATGGGCGGCATCATGGCCAATGCCTGACGAACAACCGGTCATCAAAACGGAACGCTGCATCATGTCTCCACCAAGGTGATGGCATGATCTAGGCGGGAATGCCTGCCATGGAAAGCCAAACGATTCAGGGCGCGGTTATTCTTCAGCCAAGAGCCGTGAGGCGACATAGCCCTCAACGCCGTCCCCTTCTATGCGGACCAAAGACCAACCATCTCGGCCTTCACCCTCAACCAAGACCAAAACGGCCTCGCCCCGTGGCAGGCTGTCCAGAACCGGATGATCCTTTCCCGGGCCTTGACGCACATTCGCACTGGCTGCCGTCACATAAAACACGCGACCCTGTTCGACCTCGGGCATCGGTTCAGGCTGCGCCTCTAAGGCGACCGTCACAGGCGAAACCTCGGCTGGAATGACGGCCGTGGTCTGCGGCACCATCAAAGGTTTTTGTGGCAGAAAAGACGCCGAAACCACATTGAAGTCTGCGGCGCTTTCCGCCGCTGGCTCAGCCCCTTGGGCGACTGTAAATGCATCCTGCATATCTGCCTTAACCGGCATCAGGCCAAATCTGATTTGCCCTCGATCCTGACCGCCGATCAGCATCGCTGCATAAAGGCCTACACACAAAACTGCCAACCACCGAAACATACAAACTCCATTCACGCGATATGTCTGATGCCTTAACACGATTCGGATCAGCTTAAAGGGGTATCATCGCGCATTCTTCCCCTTTGCCGCATTATCGCCACATTTTTCCTGCTGGACCGGAACGATCTGCGCGAATACACAACATCCATGTCCACGATCGACGATGATGACAATATACAGCCGATGACGGTGTCAGAGCCGCTAAGCCGCGCCATTGGCGAACGGTATCTGACCTATGCGCTGTCCACGATCATGCACCGCGCCCTGCCCGATGCCCGTGACGGGCTGAAACCGGTGCATCGGCGTATCCTTTTTGCGATGCGCGAACTGCGGCTTTCGGCCACCAGCGCTTTCCGCAAATCGGCCAAAATCTCGGGCGATGTGATGGGCAACTATCACCCCCACGGCGATTCCGCGATTTATGACGCCATGGCGCGTCTGGCGCAGGATTTCAACGTGCGCTACCCGCTGGTCGACGGGCAGGGCAACTTTGGCAATATCGACGGCGACAACCCCGCCGCCTCCCGCTACACCGAGGCGCGTCTGACCGCGATTGCCGAAACCCTGATGGAGGGGCTTGCGGAAAACGCGGTTGATTTCCGTCCGAACTATGACGGCACGTTGGAAGAGCCGGTGGTCATGCCCGCCGCCTTTCCGAACCTTTTGGCCAATGGGTCTTCGGGCATTGCCGTTGGCATGGCCACAAATATCCCGCCGCATAACCTGGATGAACTGATTCAGGGCTGCCACGCGCTGTTGCGCGACCCCGAGACGACGGATGAGGCGCTCGTCGCCCTGATCCCCGGGCCTGATTTCCCTACCGGCGGCGTCATCATCGAAAGCCGCGAGGCCATTCTGGACGCCTATCGCACCGGGCGCGGGTCGTTCCGTACGCGGGCGAAATGGGAGGTCGAGGATCTAGGCCGGGGAACATGGCAGATCATCGTCACCGAGATCCCCTATCAGGTGCAGAAATCCAAGCTGATCGAAAAGCTGGCCGAACTTGTGAACCTCAAGAAGGTTCCGCTTCTGGCCGATGTGCGTGACGAGTCCGCCGACGATATCCGCATCGTTCTAGAGCCCCGCTCACGCACGGTAGACCCCGAAGTGCTGATGGCCGCGCTCTTCCGCAATTCCGATCTGGAAAGCCGCTTTTCCCTCAACATGAACGTGCTGATCGACGGCAAGGTGCCGAAGGTCTGCAGCCTGAAAGAGGTGCTGCGCGCGTTTTTGGATCACCGCCGCGAGGTGTTGCGCCGCCGCTCAGAACACCGGGTCGAAAAGATTGATGCCCGCTTGGAGGTGCTGGAAGGTTTCATCATCACCTTCCTGAACCTGGATCGTGTCATCGACATCATCCGCTATGATGCCGACCCCAAACGCGCCCTGATGGCCGAGGATTGGGGCAAGACCCATGCGCGCGCCACATCGGAAAAGGATTACGTCTCGCCCGCGCCGGGGGACGGCGAGCTGACCGAAGTTCAGGCCGAGGCCATTCTCAACATGCGCCTGCGCAGCTTGCGCAAGCTGGAAGAGATGGAGCTGATAGCCGAACGCGACGCCTTGATGAAAGAGCGCGCCGATCTGGCCGACCTCTTGGAATCTGATCGCCGCCAGTGGAAGCAGATCGGGGTCGAGTTGGAGGCGATCCGCAAGCAGTTCGGCAAGGGCACCCGTCTGGGCGACCGTCGCACCCAATTCGCCGAGGCGGGCGAGGTGGAAGAGGTCAGTTATGAAGCGATGATCGAGCGCGAGCCGATCACCGTGATTTGCAGCCAGATGGGCTGGATCCGGGCCATGAAGGGCCATGTCGACCTTGCCGCCGAGCAGAAGTTCAAGGATGGCGACGGCCCGCGCTTTGCCTTCCATGCCGAGACCACCGACAAGATCATCCTTGTTGCTGCCAATGGCCGCTTCTTCACGCTTCTGGGCGCCAACCTGCCCGGCGGGCGCGGCATGGGCGAGCCGGTGCGGCTTATGGTCGATCTGGCCAATGACACCGAAATCGTCGATCTGGTGATCCACCGGCCGGGCGAGAAATGGCTGATCGCCTCCAGCGCGGGCGACGGGTTCATCCTGCCCTCGGATGAGGTGGTGGCGCAGACCAAGGCCGGAAAACAGGTGCAGACCCTGGGCGCGGGGGTGAAAACCATGCTTTGCCGCCGCGTGCAGGGCGATGCCGTGGCCGTGGTGGGTGACAACCGCAAGATGCTGGTGTTCCCGCTGAATGAACTGCCGGAAATGGCCAAGGGCAAGGGCGTGCGGCTGCAGAAATACAAGGATGGTGGGCTTTCGGACGCCACCACCTTCACGCTGGCCGATGGCCTTTCGTGGAAAGATCCAGCCGGCCGCACCCGCACAGAAACCGACCTTTCCGAATGGCAAGCCGCCCGCGCCAGCGCAGGCCGCATGGCCCCGCGCGGCTTTCCACGGGATAACAAATTCACCTGATTTGGCAAAGCTTTAGGCTTTGCCAGACGGGCCGAATCTGTCGAATTGGGACAAAGGCCAAGCTGGCCAGACGATCCGTGGGCGACGTTACTTGGTGTGGAAGAACTTGCCTGCGGGTGACAGCGTGAAGATCTCGCAGCCCGTTGCCGTCACGCCAATCGAATGCTCAAACTGGGCAGAGAGTGATTTGTCGCGTGTGACGGCTGTCCAGTCATCTGACAGGGTTTTTGTCTCTGGGCGGCCAAGGTTCACCATCGGTTCAATGGTAAAGAACATGCCCTCTTCCAACACCGCGCCTTTCCCGGGGCGGCCATAGTGCAGAACATTTGGCGGGGCATGGAACACCCGGCCAAGCCCGTGGCCGCAAAAATCGCGCACCACCGACATGCGGTTGGCCTCGACGTAGGATTGGATCGCATAGCCGATGTCGCCAAATGTATTGCCGGGCTTTACCGCAGCAATTCCGCGCATCAGGGATTCGTGGGTCACCTCGATCAGCCGCTCGGCCTTGCGCGGCGCTGTGCCTGCCACATACATGCGGCTTGTATCACCAAACCAGCCATCCACGATCACTGTGACATCGATGTTCAGGATGTCGCCATCGGCCAGCACCTTGCCACCCGGGATGCCATGGCACACCACATGGTTGACCGAGATACACGAGGCGTGCTGATAGCCCTTATAGCCGATTGTGGCCGATACCACGCCCCGACGCGTGATCTCTTCGCGAATAAAATCGTCCAATGCAGCGGTGGTGACGCCCGGCTGAACCAGTGGTCCCATCATATCAAGGATTTCGGCGGCGATCTGACCGGCTGCGCGCATGCCTGCAAAGTCCGCGTCTTCATAGATGCGGATGCCGTCTTTGGTTACGCGGCCACGGGTGTCGTCCATCGTTCAATCTCCGATTATGGCCCTAAATAGGCCAACCGCTTGGGCTTGGCCAGAGGGCTTTGCCTTGGCTGCGCCGAGGGCTATACCCAATGCAAAGCCACGGAACGAAAACCACGGAGACGCAGGATGTCGAACCCAACCGCTGCGATGCTGGTCATCGGGGATGAGATTTTGTCCGGGCGGACGCGTGACAGCAATATGCATTATCTGGCTGGAGAGCTGACTAGGATCGGCATTCGATTGGCCGAGGTTCGGGTTGTCGCAGATGATCACGCGGTGATTGTGGCCGCGCTGAATGCGCTGCGGGGGGCCTATGATCAGGTGTTCACCAGTGGCGGTATTGGGCCAACCCATGACGACATTACCGCCGATGCGGTTGCCGCCGCCTTTGGCGTGCCGATCACCCACCGTGCCGATGCCATGGCCCTTTTGACCGCGCATTATGAGCGGCAGGGATTGCCCTTTAACGAGGCGCGCCAGCGCATGGCGCGTATTCCGGATGGGGCCGTGCTGATTGACAACCCCATTTCCACCGCGCCCGGTTTCACCTTGGGCAATGTGCATGTGATGGCGGGGGTGCCGTCGATCTTTCAGGCGATGGTGGCCAGCGTTTTGCCCAAGCTGACAGGAGGGGCGCCGCTGCTGAGCCAGTCCTTGCGCGTCAATCGTGGAGAAGGAGAGATCGCAGGCGAATTTGGCGCTTTGGCTGCCGAGTTTCCTGATTTGCAGATGGGCAGCTATCCTTTCAACACCAATGGTGTTTATGGCACAAATCTGGTCATCCGCGGCACCGATCCGGGGCGGCTGGACCAGGCCATGACCCGGCTTTGTGCGTTGTTCGGATGACACAGGATTTGACAAAGCTCTTTGGCCTGATGGAGGCCACATGGCCGCCCGCGACCGTGCAGCCATGTGGGCCGTTTTGGCTGCGCGACGGTCAGGGCGGCGGCAAGCGGGTTTCAGCGGCAACTGTTGAGGGTGATTGGCAAGAGGCCGATCTAGACCGCGCCGAGGCCGCCATGGGTGAGCGGCCGTTGTTTTTGATCCGCGCCGGGGATGAGCGGTTGGACAGCACCTTGGCGGCACGCGGATATGCGGTGATTGATCCGGTTATCGCCTATGCCGCCCCGGTGGCAGATCTAATCGGCGACGGGCCGCGCCGCATGACCACCTTTCCGCATTGGCCTCCGTTGCAGATTGCACGGCAGATTTGGGCTGATGCGGGCATTGGTCCGGCGCGTCTGGCGGTGATGGAACGTGTCGCATCCGCCAAATGCGTGGTTTTGGGGCGGGCCAATGACCGTGTTTCGGGGGTGGCCTTTGTGGCCTGTCATGGCACACAGGCGATGCTGCATGCGCTGGAAGTGGTGCCATCTTTGCGTCGGCAAGGTTCCGCGCAGGATATGTTGCGCGCCGCCGCAGGCTGGGCGCAGTCGCAAGGCGCTGATACGCTGGCTTTGGTGGTAACAGAGGCCAATGAACCGGCCCGCGCGCTTTATGCGCGGATGGGCATGGCACAGGTGGGCCGCTATCATTATCGGCAGCAATAGCCCAAAAGAAGGCATCTGATGACTCGAACGACGCGCAAGCCATTGAATAAAGGTGTTTTTCATGGGTTGGCGTGGCGAATGTCTTGGCTTTGTCGGCACATCAGCACGGCGCTGATCCTTCTTGTCGGCTGGCCCGCGCAGGCGGCAGATCTTGTGCTGCCGCCGAGTGCGGAAATGACGGCATCTCGGGTCGAAACACTGTCATCGCTGCGGCTTCCGACCGGGCCCTTTGCACAAGGTGTCTTGCCAACCGAATTGGTGGAAGGGGCGGTCGAGATCAGCGCTTTTCGCCTGCCGCTCGAGGCGGGGTCGACACTTGGGCTGATGCAAATGCTGCGCGATCAGCTTGCGGCGCTTGGCTTTGTTGAAACCTTTAGCTGCGAAACGACGGCCTGCGGGGGCTACGATTTTCGATTTGGCTTGGACGTTCTGGCCGAGCCCGACATGCACGTCAATTTGGGCGATTTTCGCTATCTTTCGGCCAAGGGCCAGGGTGATGCCCGTTTGACCGTGCTGGTCAGTCGCGCCGGGCAGGTTGGCTATGTGCAACTCACCCGCGTCTCGTCGCTCCCGGGTGGGGTTTTGATTGCGCCTGCGGTCAAAGAGAGCCCGACGCAATCCCAGCCCATGGCACCCCCAGCCCAGCCAACCGTCCTATCTGTCGGCGCCACGCTTGAGGCCGGGCTATCGGTTGTGCTGGACGATCTTGTTTTTCCCTCTGGGTCGTCAAACCTTGCGAATGAAAGCTATGCGTCACTTGAAGAACTGGCCGAATGGCTGAAGGCCAATCCCGCGCGGCAGGTGGTTTTGGTCGGCCATACCGATGCCTCGGGGGCGTTGGAGGCCAATATCGCCTTGTCAAAGCTGCGCGCTGAAAGTGTGCGGCAGGTGTTGATGGCAAAATGGCGATTGCCGCCCATCCAATTGCGGGCCGAAGGGATCGGCCCACTATCGCCGCGCGCCAGCAACCTGACCGAAGAAGGACGGCGTCAAAACAGGCGGGTCGAGGTTATGGCAACCTCGACCCCCGTGCCTTGAGCGTTTGACCTGACCCAGATTAACCCAGATCGCTCACCAAAGATCAGGCCCTTTGTCCATGTAGCGACGCGCCAGAAAGTCGATGAAAGCGCGCACCTTGGGCTGGGTAAAGCGGCCCGGCGGATAGACGGCATAGATGCCAAGGGTTTCCACCGGCAGGCCGGGAATGGCCTCTTCGACCAGACCGTCTTTCATGGCATCGGCATAAAGGAACGAGGGCAGATAGGCGATGCCAAGGCCAGAGACGGCGGCATTCAACAGCGATTGGCCATCGTTCACCGTCAACCAGCCGGCGGTGCGAACCTGCCGCTTTTCGCCCGAGGGCGCGGTCAGTTTCCAGACATTGCCATTGGCCTGATTGGAGTAATGCAACAGCTTGTGATCGTTCAGATCATCAATCTTCAGCGGTCGGCCATGCTTTTGGAAATAGGACGGCGAGGCGATCATCCGGCGGGTGGTTTCGGTCAGCTTACGGGCGCGCAAGGAGCTGTCTTCCAGCTCTCCAACCCGGATCGCAAGATCAAAGCCTTCCGAGATCAGCTCTACATAGCGGTTGTTCAGCACCATGTTGACGGTGATGTCGGGATATTCCAGCAGGAAGTCGCCAAGAATGGGCGACAGCAGGTTCACGCCGAAATCTGTGGCCACCGACACCCGCAAGAGACCCGAAGGTGCGGATTGCATCGAGGTGACCAGTGCATCGGCCTCGCCCGCGTCGTTCAGCACGCGGCGGGCGCGGTCGTAATAGGCAAGGCCGATCTCGGTTGGTGAGACGCGGCGTGTGGTGCGGTTCAAAAGGCGCGCACCAAGGCGGGCCTCGAGCGCCGAGACGTGTTTCGAAACGGCAGATTTCGAAATACCCATCTTCTTTGCGGCATCGGTGAAGCCACCTTGATCCACCACGGTGGCAAAGGCTTCCATTTCAGTTAGTCGGTCCATTTGTTTCCCCAAGCGAGCAGAACGGGCAGATGGACTGTTATTGACCCTGAAATCGGGCAGCTTCGCGGCGTAGGTGCGTTCTATCCGGGGTAATTGCGCGGATCGTTCATGGCAAGGAAACGAATGAGGCTCTTCGAGGCCCTTAACGGGCCACTCATCGCGGGGGTCTTGTCAGACCTGAAAGCGATCAGGCGGCAGGCGTAAGATCAAGTTGGGGTCTGGGCAGATGGACTGCCAGACATCCCAAAGGCTTTCATGGCCGACGCCAAAGAAATTGCCACCCGTCTGTTCCAGCATATCTGCCATGATCTGGAAATGAATATGGGCCGCCCAGCCGCCATTCTCATGCCAATCGCCCAGATGGGCGATCAACTGACCTGCCGCGATAGAAGCGCCCACCTTGCACAGGTTGGGTAAGGTTCCGGCCAGATGGCCGTAAAGCGTATGAAAGCTGACGCCATTCGCCTCATGTTTCAAAATCAGCGTGTGGCCGTAATCCAGCGGATCGGCATTATAGGTGACAAAGGCCACCTCGCCGGGCAGTGGCGCATAAACCGGGGTCATTGCGGGGGCAAAGACATCAATACCTAGGTGATAAGTCCGGCGTTCGGGGCTGGCGCTGTCTGCGAACTGATCGGTTGCATAGACCGAGCGTTTTTCGCCATAGCTGCCCAAGCCGTAGGGCACGGCCTGCAAGGCAAACCATGTGTCAAAGGCGCGATCGGAGAAAGCGGGCATATCGGGCCGCTCACCCCGTGTCAGCAGAGCGATAGAATCTGCCTCACCGATCGGAGGTAGAAACAAAGGTGCCACGGGGGTTTGCGCCAAGAAGCTGCGTAGGGCATCTTCATTCGGGGCGGCACTTTTGCCCTGACCGCTGCGGATGACCGCGCGTAACAAGCCCTGATCGACGCCGCGCAGGCGGCGTGCCTCATCCATCGGTGCAGCGGATAGAACTTCGGCCAAGGTCAATTCGGGCAATTTGGCCCCTAACTGACGCAAAACGCCATAAAGGTCGGGCTGCGAGGCAAGTGCGGTGGCAATGGTTGAGGCGCGTGTCATAGGGTTCCCTGTTTTTTTTTCTGTGTCGCATGGAAGCTGCGCCTTGGTCAAAGCCACAACGGCGGCGCAAGGCGGCAACTGTTCTGAAAATCTCGAGATCGGGCGCTTGTTGTGGCTAAGGTCGCTGCATTAGCCTAAGCGCTGGCTTTGAGAGAGCGGGTTTGGGTGCAGGGCATTGGTGAAGGGGTTTGCAATGGTAAGATCACTGAGCGTGCTGGCCTGGGCTGGGTTTGTTCTGACGGCCTGCGTCGAAGCGGTGCCGACGGCTCGCACATCCACGGTCTCGGTATTGCAAGGCAGCTTCACGGTGGCTGCAGCCAGTGGCTATTGCATCGATACCCAAGCTGGGCGTGAGAGGAATGACAGCGGCGCCTATTTGATTGGGCGCTGTGTGCAGCAAAGCCAAGTGGCCCCGGCCTTGATCACCCTGTCTGTTGGACAACCCGGTTCTGCGGGCGTGATGAACGCAGGAGGGGCCGAGTTGGCGGCGTTTTTCACATCAGAAGAGGGGCGGGCCACTTTGTCATCGAATGGCAGGGCATCGGCGCTGCGGGTTCTTGATGCGCGTTCGGCGGGTGATGTCTTTGTGATGCGGTTACAAGATCGCAATGCGCCAAGCTATTGGCGCGCGGTGTTTGCGTTGCGCGGCAGGCTGGTTTCGGTGTCGGTCAAAGGAGGCGGGGATGCGGCGCTTCCCGAAATCGAAGGCCGTTCGGTTCTAGACAGCGCCGTCGCCGCCTTGCAGCGCGCCAATCGGGTATAGGAACTGTCCGATATTCCCGTGGACCGCAGCGCGCCAAATCTTTAACCATTTCAGCCGATAAGCGAATCGTTTCTGATCAGGCAACAATTGGCCTGAATTTTTACTAGGCATAGATTGGGTAAGAATGGCTGGGCTTTTCAGCGGATTTCTCGACAGGGTTTTGCACAAACGGGTCCTGCGGCGCTGGGGGCAGGCGGCGGATGCGGCGATGTCGACCGATCTGGAATCGTTGCGCAGCATGCGCGCCCGCGCCCGGGCGCTGCGCCGCAATCTCGACCGTGTGATCCATGAGGCCGAACATCGGCTGGCGCTGCCTGTGTTGGGATCAAACATCATCCGAAAGCCGATGGGCACTGATTGGGCGTGGCGCCCAAACCTGTGGAAAGGCGCCATCCCGGTGCCGGGCTTTTCATCAGTGCCCACCAAGGCCGAGGTCTATCCCGGCGCCACCATTTTTCACGATTGTCGCCGCAGCGAACTGACGGTTCGCCAAATTCGCAACACCCGGGAAGCAGACATCGCCCCCTTCGGCTTTCGCATGGATGTGTTCCGGTTTGACGGATCGTTCTTGTCGCTTGTGCTTGACCTGCCCGAAGAGGCGGCCCGTGGCCTGCGCCAAAAGCATTTGCTGCGTATGGATGTGATCGTTGAAATGGAAAAGCCGTTGGAGATTTTTGCGCGGCTGAACATCAAGCATGGCCCGAATGTCGAGCAGATCGTGCGGGAATTGCCGCTGAATGAGGAAGAGGTGATGGTGGAATTCGACCTTGCCTATTCCAAGATGAACGAAAAGCGGGTCGAACGGCTTTGGGTGGACCTCATCTTCGAAGGGCCAGAAATGAATCAGGTGATCTTGCGCGACGTCACCTTCTCGCGCCGTCCGCGCGCGGAACTGTGAGGCAGATGATGACCGAGATGACATTGACCAAAACCCGTATTCGGTCTGGCGTGTGGGAGGGCGTGCTTTCTGGCAGCGCTGATACCCCGATGATTGATGTGCAGCATCTGGAAAAACCGATTTCGGGGGTGACGGTTACGGCTGTGCCCGATCGTGCTGGCGAGTGGCTGGTTCAGGTGCCGGTGCCTGTCGAGTTGCTCAGCGAGGGCGTGCAAACCTTCTTGATCCGTGATGCCGCCACGGGCGAGACGATGCAGCATTTCACCATTATCACTGGCGTGGCCATGGAAGATGACCTACGCGCCGAGGTGGATCTTTTGCGCGCCGAGTTAGACATGCTCAAACGTGCGTTCCGGCGGCATTGTCTGGAAACGGCGGGTTAAAATCCCCTCCTCGCACGCCTTTGGCGTCTCGTCGGGCTGTATCCGAAGAGTGTCGAAGACAACGATGAGGGGCGTCAAGCGTCCGCGCTGCGCAGGACGCGTGGCACTTTGAATTCCACATGTTCCTGCGCCGTTTCCACCAGTTCAACTGTTGTGGCAAAGCGTGCCTTGAAGGCGTCGATCACTTCGTTGACCAAGAGTTCCGGGGCCGAGGCCCCAGCAGTCACACCCACCGCGCCAATGCCCTCAAGCGCGCGCCAGTCAATATCGGTGGCCCGCTGGATCAGCTGGCTATAGCTGCAACCCGCCGCGCTGCCCACTTCGACCAGCCGCATCGAATTTGACGAATTTGGCGCGCCGATCACCAAAAGCGCGTCAATCTTGGGCGCAATCGCCTTTACAGCTGCCTGCCGATTGGTGGTCGCATAGCAGATGTCTTCATGGGCCGGTGCAATGATCTTGGGAAACCGCGCTTGCAGGGCGGCCGCGATTTCGGCGGTGTCATCCACCGACAGGGTGGTTTGGGTGATAAAGGCCAGCTTTTCCTCATCACGCACCGCCAGTTTGGCCACATCGGCGGGGGTTTCGACCAACAGCACCTCACCTTGGGGCAATTGGCCCATGGTGCCGATCACCTCGGGGTGACCCTCATGGCCGATCATGATCATCTGCACGCCGTTTTCATAATGCCGGGCCGCCTCATTGTGCACCTTGGTGACCAAAGGACAGGTGGCATCGACGGCAATCATGTTGCGGCTGGCCGCCTCGGCGGGGACTGCCTTTGGCACCCCATGGGCGGAAAAGATCACGGGTCGGTCAGTGGGGCATTCGTCCAGCTCTTCGACAAAGATCGCACCTTTGGCGCGCAATCCGTCGACCACGAATTTGTTGTGCACGATTTCATGGCGCACATAGACCGGCGCACCCCATTTCTCAATGGCCAGCTCCACGATCTTGATCGCCCGGTCCACGCCCGCGCAAAAACCGCGGGGTGCGGCAAGATAAAGGGTCAGCGAAGGAAGCGTCATGGGGTCACCTTTGAACCGGGGCAATCCAGAGCTAAGGCGTCGCGTGGCTTTGGTCCAGAGGGGAATGAGTCAAAATGCCGCCTGTGTTGCCAGCGCCAGCGCAATGTAGCGCCCGGTTTTGGCCAAGGAGATCAGGATCAAAAACGGCACCAACGGCATCCGCAGCGCCCCGGCCAACGCCACCAAAAGATCACCCCCCGGTGCCCATGACAAAAGCAAAGACCACCGACCCCAGCGCGCAAACCAGCTTTCAGCGCGTGCCATTTTCTCTGCCGGCAGGTGAAACCAACGCCAGAGGCCCAATCCACCGAGCCCCCGGCCTGCTGCATAGGTCAGGCAAGACCCCAAGATATTGCCGATGCTGGCTGCAACAACCAAGGCGGTCAAAGACCAGCCATTGGCCGCCAAGGCCACAAAGGCCAATTCCGACTGCATCGGAATGGGGGTGGCGGCCAGAAAGGCCGCCAGAAACATTCCCGCAAGTGCAGAGATTTCAGACCACATCGGGCCTAACTAAGATGACAAGCCCCCAGTTCCAAGGCCGATCCGTCCCGATTGATCGGTCCGAACGGATTGGTTTGAATTACTTGGCTTCGGTGGTCAGCTGGTCATGATCAAGCGGGCGCGGATCGCGCGGCGGACGGCCGATCACTTCGCGAAGCTCGTCCAGCTCGATGAAGTTGTCGCATTGGCGGCGCAGTTCATCCGAGATCATCGGCGGCTGGCTGCGAATGGTCGACACAACCGAAACCCGCACGCCCTGGCGCTGTAGGCTTTCCACCAGCGGGCGGAAGTCGCCGTCGCCCGAGAAAATCACGATATGGTCAACGCGATCAGCAAGCTCCATGGCATCGACGGTCAGTTCGATGTCCATATTGCCTTTGACCTTACGGCGCCCTAGGCTGTCGGTGTATTCCTTGGCCGGCTTTGTCCGCATGGTGAAGCCATTATAATGCAGCCAATCAACAAGCGGGCGGATCGGGGAATATTCATCATTTTCCAGCAGTGCCGTGTAATAAAACACCCGCAACAATCTTCCACGGCGAAGGAATTCTTGACGAAGTAGCTTGTAGTCAATGTCGAAACCTAGTGACTTTGCCGCTGCGTAAAGGTTCGATCCGTCGATGAACAGTGCCAGCCGCTCGTCTTTGTAAAACATGGTATTTCCCTTCAAATATTTTACGCCAATCGAGCTTTCGTGGAACCACCACATTCTATAGGTTTTCGAAAAGCGCTTTGTGTCGGGATATCAGCAGGATCGATACGCCAACAAGACTAACTAAAGAAGGCAAAGGCATCGCGATTGGATAGGCAGGCAGAACAACTTTTGATCGCCCTTGGCGCAAATCAGCCATTCGAAGGGCAAGAGCCGGCGGCTTTGGTTATGGCGGCGGCTAAGGCTGCGGCGATTGCGCTGGGTGCGGAGCTGCGGCTCAGCCCCTTATACCGCACCCCCTGTTTTCCTGCCGGGGCGGGGCCGGATTATGTCAATGCCGCCGCCATTCTTGTTTGCAAGCACCCGATCGCGCCGGAGGCCGTGTTGGATGCGCTCCATGCCGTCGAGGCGCGCTATGGTCGTCAGCGCAATCTGCGTTGGGGCGCGCGCACCGTGGATATTGATCTGTTGGCCATCGCAGATGCGGTTTTGCCCAATCAGGAGATACACGCCTATTGGCGCACCTTGCCTCCCGACGATCAGGCTCGGCTGGCACCTGGCCAGCTGATCCTGCCACACCCGCGCTTGCAAGATCGTGCTTTTGTGCTGGTGCCTCTGGCGGATGTTGCCCCAGATTGGCGCCACCCGATTTTGGGGCAAAGCGTGGCTGAGATGTTGGCGGCCTTACCGCCCGAGGCGCTCAACGAGGTGGTTCGGCTGGAGGTTACAGGGCAACCGGGCGCATCTGATTGATTATGCGCTTGTCAAGACCCCGTTTCGCGCCTAAATAGGCCCTTCAATTTTCCCAGCCCTACTGGAGCATCCCATGGCCCGCGTGACGGTCGAAGATTGCGTTGACAAGGTTCCGAACCGGTTTGAACTGGTGATGTTGGCCGCCCATCGGGCGCGCGAAATCCAGTCAGGTTCCGCCCCGACGGTTGATCGCGACAATGACAAAAATCCCGTCGTCGCTTTGCGTGAGATTGCGGAAGAAACGCAGCTTGCAGGTTCGCTGCGCGAGCGGATGATCGAGTCGCATCAGACCCAGATCGAGGTGGATGAGCCCGAAGAAGATCAGATGGCGCTGCTTATGTCGGGTGAGATTGATCGCCCAATGGCCGATGACATGTCGGAAGAGCGGATGCTGCGCATGTTGATGGAAGCTCAGGGCGAAAACTGAGCGTGATTCGCTGAGAATGGTTCAGGGCCGCAAGGCTGGGCGGGGCGGTGATGATTGACGTTGAAGACCTCATCGCCCTTGTCCGCAATTACAATCCCCGTTCGAATGCCGATCTGATCCGCCGGGCCTATGCCTATGGCATGCAGATGCATGAAGGGCAGTTCCGCAAATCGGGCGAGCCGTATTTTACCCATCCCGTGGCCGTTGCCGCGATTTTGACTGAACAGCAGTTGGACGATGCGACCATCGTCACCGCGCTGTTGCATGACACCATCGAAGATACCAAATCCACCTATACCGAGGTCGAGCGCATGTTCGGCGCCGAAGTGGCCGAGTTGGTGGATGGCGTGACAAAGCTGACCAACTTGCAATTGTCCTCGACCGAATCGCAGCAGGCCGAGAACTTCCGCAAGCTGTTCATGGCGATGTCGAAAGACCTGCGGGTGATTTTGGTCAAGCTGGCCGACCGTTTGCACAACATGCGCACCATTCGCAGCATGAAGCCCGAAAAGCAGGTGCAAAAGGCGCGGGAGACAATGGAAATCTATGCGCCCTTGGCAGGCCGCATGGGGATGCAATGGATGCGCGAGGAGTTGGAGGATCTGGCCTTCAAGGTCCTAAACCCCGAAGCCCGCAATTCCATCATCCGCCGCTTTCTGACCTTGCAGAAAGAGGCGGGGGATGTGGTCCACAAGATCACCGCCGATATTCGGACGGAGTTGGAAAAGGTGCAGATTGACGCCTCGGTCTATGGTCGTGCGAAAAAGCCCTATTCGATTTGGCGAAAGATGCAGGAAAAGGATCTGGCCTTTTCGCGTCTGTCCGACATCTATGGCTTTCGGGTCATCTGTGGGTCTGTGGCCGATTGCTATCGGATTCTGGGCGTGATCCATCAACGCTGGCGCGCCGTGCCGGGCCGGTTCAAAGATTATGTCAGCCAGCCGAAGAATAACGGCTATCGCTCGATCCATACCACTGTGTCGGGCCGCGATGGCAAACGGGTTGAGGTGCAGATCCGCACCCGCGAGATGCATGAGGTGGCCGAGGCAGGCGTTGCCGCGCATTGGTCTTACCGCGAAGGCGAACGCGCCAAGAACCCCTTTGCCGTTGATCCGGCCAAATGGATCGCAAGCCTAACTGAACGTTTGGACGAGGAGGACCACGACGAGTTTCTCGAGAATGTGAAGCTTGAGATGTATTCCGATCAGGTGTTTTGCTTCACCCCCAAGGGCGATGTCGTGCAGCTGCCACGCGGGGCGACTCCTTTGGATTACGCCTATTCCATCCATACCCGCATTGGAAATTCCTGCGTATCAGCCAAGGTCGACGGCATCCGCGTGCCATTGTGGACGCGGCTAAAGAATGGCCAATCGGTGGAAATCATCACCGCAGAGGGCCAGCGCCCGCAGGCCAGCTGGATTGATATTGTCACAACTGGCCGGGCAAAGGCTGCAATCCGAAGATCCTTGCGCGAAGAGGACCGGGGGCGATTTGTGCGATTGGGCCGCGAGTTGGCGCGCGCCGCTTTTGAACATGTGGGCAAGAAGGCGACGGATAAGGCCTTGCGCACCGCCGCCAAGATGCTGGGCGTGCCGGATGAAGACGAGCTGTTGGCGCGCCTCGGCTCTGCCGAGTTGACCGCGCGCAAGGTGGTTGAAACGCTTTACCCCGAGCTGTCGATGTCTGCGGCCGATGAGGTGGATATCGCCCGCCCTGTCGTGGGCCTTGATGACAGCCAAACCTTTCGCCGCGCCCAATGCTGCCAGCCCTTACCGGGCGAGCGGATTGTGGGCATCGCCTATCGAGGGCAGGGCGTGGTGATCCATGCCATCGACTGCCCTGCGCTGGAAGAGTTTGAGGAACAACCGTCACGTTGGGTTGATCTGCACTGGCATGCTGGACGTCACAAAGCGGTGAATACCGTCAGTCTTGAAGTGACGATTTCCAATGACGCCGGGGTTTTGGGCCGCGTCTGCACCTTGATCGGAGAGCAGAAGGCCAATATCTCGGATCTGCGGTTCACAGAACGTAAACCTGATTTTTATCGGGTGATTGTTGACGTTGACCTGCGCGATGTTGAACACTTGCACATGGTCATGACCGCGCTTGAGGCCGAGACGGATGTGGCGCAGGTTGCCCGTCATCGGGATGTGACGCGAAAGCCCTAAGCTGGGGCATTGTGGGGCATTGGGACCCCAAAGGAAGGAAAAGGCTTGGTATTCAAGCGCAGAGATCCCATGTCTTGGGGCGCGTGGCTGCGTGAGCAGCTCTATCCGCGGTCAGGTTTCAAGCGTGCTACGCGCTATGTCTTGCACCGGATGCGCCGCTTGCCAGACCAGCCCCACCGTATTGCGCGTGGGGTGTTTGCCGGGTCGTTGATTGGGTTTTTGCCACTGCCGGGGTTGCAGTTCATTGCCGCATGGGCCGCCAGCCGGGCGATCAATGGCAATCTTTTGGCGGCACTTTTGGCCACCTTTAACACCAACCCCGTGACCACGCCGTTCTTTGCTGTTTTGGCCATGACCTTGGGCCATTGGATCTTGGGCATCGAAAAGCCCTTGTCTTGGGAATATATCAGCAGCGCCACCGAACAGGCGGCTGGCGATTTGTGGTTCAATTTCACCGCCATCTTTACATCCGATGTCACCCGCTGGGATGGGCTTTATCAGTTCTGGCACGAGATTTACTTGCCCTATTTTATCGGGGCCTTGGGGCCGGGCATCATCTTAAGCTTGATCGGCTATTACATCACGATTCCGCTGGTTGAGGCCTATCAAAAAGCCCGCGCGGCCAAGGCAGATGACCGTCGCGAAAAACGCTCTAAGTTAAAAGCGACACTTGCCGAGGCAGCGGCCCGCTTGCGCCCGCATCGCGATGGCGAAAAAGTAGATGGAAAGGCCGACCGAAAAGACCCGGGCGGCGCGACAGACTGATCTGGAAAAGGAGTGGGCGTTGGAAAAGCTCCGGCTTGGCGTCAACATTGACCATGTGGCTACTGTGCGCAACGCGCGCGGTTCGGTTTGGCCGGACCCGCTGCGCGCGGCCCTTTTGGCCGAGGCCGCGGGTGCCGATGGGATCACGGCGCATTTGCGTGAAGATCGGCGCCATATTCGCGATTCCGATATGGAGGCGCTGCGGGCTGGCATTGGCATTCCGTTGAATTTCGAATGCGCCGCCACGGAGGAGATGGCCAGCATTGCCTTGCGGTTGAAGCCCCATGCGGTGTGCCTTGTGCCCGAACGCCGCGAAGAGCGCACGACAGAGGGGGGCCTAGATGTGGCGGGTGACCAAGCTCGTCTTACCCGTTACATTGCACCTTTGCGCGAGGCGGGCTGTCGGGTCTCTATGTTCATCGGCCATGACCCTCGCCAGATCGAAGCATCGGCCCGCATTGGTGCAGCTGTTGTCGAATTGCACACTGGTCATTACTCAGATCTGCATGCCGAAGGTCGGATGGACGAGGCTCAGGCAGAGTTGGCCGCCTTGCGCCAAGGCGCGGCCCTTGCCCATTCGCTGGGACTAGAAGTGCATGCAGGCCATGGTCTGACCTATGAAAATGTCGCCCCCATCGCCGCAATCCCAGAACTGCGCGAATTGAACATCGGTCATTTCCTGATTGGCGAGGCAATCTTTATGGGCTTGGGGTCAGCCATCGAAGAGATGCGCCGCCGCATGGATATGGCGCGCGGATAGCTTCAGCAGGAGCGCTGGGCTCTGTGGCGCAAACTTGACTCCCCGCCGCTCGGCGCGCATGAAGCGCCCCGACGGCGCGGAAAACGTTGTTGGAAAACCTGCGGCGACAGACCCTACGAAGGAAAGCGACCACCATGGCAAAATCCGAAGGCGGACTTGGCGAAACCATTAAAACGGTGGTTTGGGCGCTTCTGATCGCGGGTGCGTTTCGCACGCTGTTTTTTCAACCCTTCTGGATCCCATCCGAGTCGATGAAATCGACCCTGCTGATTGGTGATTTTCTGTTCGTCAACAAGATGGCCTATGGCTATTCGCGCTATTCCTGCCCCTTTGGCATGTGCCCGATTTCGGGCCGCATTTTGGGATCAGAGCCGGAACGCGGCGATGTGGTGGTGTTTCGTCACCCGGTCAATGGATCTGACATGATCAAGCGTCTGATTGGTCTGCCGGGGGATCAGATTCAGATGAAACAAGGCGTGCTTTATATCAACGGTGCGGCTGCTCCGCAGGTGGCGGATGGGGTGTTCGAAGAAATCTTCGAACCCCAAGGCCCCATGGCCAACCGCCCCGGCTGCGCCAATGCCCCGTCTTTGGGCGAGGTTTGTGAAAAACCGCGGTTCCGCGAAACGCTGCCCAATGGCTTGACCCATACCGTTTTGAATATCGGCGACGCCACGGGTTTACCTGACAATTCTGATGTCTACACTGTGCCCGAGAAACATTACTTCTTTATGGGCGATAACCGCGACAACTCGACCGACAGCCGCTATCCGCAATCGTCGGGCGGCGTGGGCTTTGTGTCAGAAGAGTTCCTGATCGGCCGGGCGGATCGCGTGATGTTTTCGTCCGCAGGCAGCCGGATGCTGTATTTCTGGACATGGCGCAGCGACCGCTTCTATGAGGCCATCGAATAGGCATGCCCCTTCTGACGGCGCTTTTCGATCTGCACGCAACGGCAACCCGCAAGCAGGCCTTGCGGGTTTTCGCTGTATTGGTGCTGGCGATGTTTGTTGCGGCCTTGGTCGAACAGCTGGTGCCTGATTTCAGCCGCTTTGCCGTGCCAGTGCTGGGTTTGGTCTATGTCTGGTGGTGGGCAACGGCGGTGCGGCGATTGCATGATGCGGGGCGCAGCGGCGCTTGGGCGCTGTTGTTGCTGATCCCGGTTTTGGGTCTATTGATCTCTGTGATCGTGCTGTCGCTGCGTCCAAGCCGGCCGTTCAATGATGGTCAGGCTGGTCTGCAACTGGCCGGATCGTTCGGGTTGGCCTTTTTGGCGCTTTTGGCGATCAGTCGCCTGATTTGGGCGCCCCATTGGGTGCCAGCTGAATCGATGAAACCCGGTTTGATGGTGGGTGACTATCTGATGGTGCGCCATGTGCCAGCAGATCGGTTGGTCCGGGGTGATGTTGTGGTGTTCCGACATCCAGCCACGGGTGATGCATGGGTCAAGCGTTTGGTGGGCCTGCCCGGCGATGTGGTGACGATGCAGGACGGACAGGTCGTTTTGAACGATCAAACCCTGCCGCAGACCGCAGCGGGCAGCTTGCGCGAAGTTTACGCCCCTCAGGGGCCATTGGGCAGCTTGCCACGCTGCGTGAATGCCGTGGTGGGCGTCGGGGCTGTTTGTGAAAAACAGCTTTTTGTCGAAACCATGCCAGATGGCCGAGCCTATGGGATCGCGAACATTGAACAGGGTGCATTTTCCGATGACATCGGCCCCTTTATCGTGCCGCAGGGACAAATGTTCTTGCTGGGCGATAACCGAGACAACTCGGCAGACAGCCGTTTTGCCCAAGGGGCTGGGGGCTTGGGCTTTGTCTCGATGGAAAATGTGATAGGACGGGTGTCACGGGTGATCTTCTCGTCAGCGGGCCCATCGCTTTGGGCGGTGTGGGATTGGCGGGCGGATCGCATCTTTAGGTCGGTGGAATGAGACTTTCGGCAGATCTTTTGGCCTTTCAGGCCCGCATTGGGCATCAGTTTCGTCAACCGGCGCTGCTGGCACGCGCGGTCACGCATTCGTCAATCTCATCGCCCACGCGGCCCGACAATCAGCGGTTGGAATTTCTGGGCGACCGGGTTTTGGGCTTGGTGATGTCCGAAGCACTTTTGCACGCCGACAAGGCTGCCAGCGAAGGCCAGCTTGCGCCGCGTTTCAATGCCCTTGTGCGCAAGGAAACCTGCGCCGAAGTGGCGCGGGAAATTGGTCTGGGTGATGTGCTAAAGCTGGGCCGGTCTGAAATGTTGTCAGGCGGGCGGCGCAAAGACGCGCTTTTGGGCGATGCTTTAGAGGCGGTGATTGCCGCCGTCTATCTGGATGCCGGATTTGAGGCGGCCAAGGCGCTGGTGCTGGGTCTGTGGGGCAATCGGATTGGCGCCGTCGAGACGGACGCCCGCGACCCCAAGACCAGCCTGCAAGAATGGGCCCAAGCCCGGGCCATGCCGCCGCCCAGCTATATCGAACTTGGCCGCGATGGCCCCGATCACCAACCCCAGTTCACCGTTCAGGTGCGGCTGGAAAACGGCGCTGCGGAAACCGCCCGCGCTGGCACGAAACGCGCCGCCGAACAGGCCGCAGCCCGGGCGCTTTTGTCCCGGATGGAGCAGACCAATGACTGAAACACATCCTGAAACCCGTGCCGGATTTGTGGCGTTGATCGGCGAGCCGAATGCCGGGAAATCCACCCTGTTGAACCGGATGGTGGGGGCAAAGGTTTCGATCGTCACGCATAAGGTGCAAACGACGCGGGCGCGCATTCGTGGCATCGCGATTGAAGGGCAAAGCCAGATCGTCTTTGTCGACACCCCCGGCATTTTCCGCCCACGCCGCCGTTTGGACCGATCAATGGTCAAGGCGGCATGGGGCGGGGCCTCGGACGCTGATATCGTGGTCTTGTTGATCGAGGCGCATCGCGGGCTGACCGAAGGTGCGCAAGCCATCATCGACCGTCTGCGCGAAGAAATGCCGCGAGGTAAGCCGGTGGCCTTGGCGATCAACAAGATTGACCGCGTGAAGGCCGAGGTGCTTTTGGCGCTGACCCAGAAGATGAACGATGCGTTCCCCTTTGCCAAAACCTTCATGATTTCGGCCGAGCGGGGCTATGGTGTGGACGACTTGCGCGACTGGCTGGCGGCCGAGGTGCCCGAAGGTCCGTGGTTCTATCCGGAAGATCAGATCGCCGATCTGCCAATGCGGATGATCGCGGCAGAAATGACGCGCGAAAAGCTGACCCTGCGCCTGCACGAGGAATTGCCCTATCAACTGACGGTCGAGACCGAAAAGTGGGAGGATAAACCCGACGGATCCACCCGGATTGACCAGATCATCTATGTCTCTCGCGATGGGCATAAGGGCATTGTTCTGGGCAATGGCGGTGAGACGATCAAGTCGATCGGCACCGCGGCGCGGGCGGAGATTTCGGCCTTTCTGGACCGCAAGGTGCATTTGTTCTTGCAGGTTAAGGTGCGCGAAAACTGGCAAGAAGAGGCCGAGCGCTATTCCGAGATGGGGCTGGAATTCAAAGATGGTGATGCCTGATCTGGACCTGACAGATCGGGTTTGCGGCGCGGTCGGAGCCTCCGGCGGGGGTATTTTTGCCAAGATGAAATCATGAGCGCGCGTTTGGCAACCGGGGTTTGGGTGGCCGCCTATCTGGCGCGGCTGCGTATGGCTGGGATGGCGGCCTATGTGGTGGCCAAGGGCGATGCCACGGCGGGCGCGGTGGTGGTGAAAATTGTCCTGCCCGCCGGTCGTGCCAAGGCCATGGCGCGCAGTTTTGATCTGGCCAGCGGTGCGCGTCTCTGGCGTGTGTTGGCGGAAGGCGAGGAGCGCGAAGTAGAGGCGCTTTTGCAGCGCGAGCGGGGGCGTGACCGGGATCTGTGGCTGATTGATGTCGAAGATCCCGCGGGGTTGGCGCTGTTGGGTGAAGAGGGCTTTGCGGCGGACTGACGCTTGCCAAGCTTACCTGCCGTGCAGATAGTCGCGCTATGGAATGGCGGGACGAAGGCTGTGTGATCCTTGTGCGTGCACATGGCGAGACGGCCGCGATCATCGAAGTGTTCACGGCGGCCCATGGTCGGCACGCGGGCGTGGTGCGTGGTGGCGCGTCACGTCGCATGGGGGCTGTCTTGCAGCCGGGCAGTCAGGTGGCTGTGCAATGGCAGGCCCGCCTTTCGGAACATATGGGTGGCTTTGCCGTCGAGCCGTTGCAATCGCGCGCGGGGCTGATGGCGGATCGTTTGGCTTTGGCAGGGTTGAACGCGATCTGCGCCATGCTGCATGTGGCTTTGCCGGAGCGTGCGCCCTATCCTGCGCTGTGGCGTGCCACCATGGACTTGCTGGCCGCGGTAGAGCGGGGGGGAGATTGGCCTGCGCAGTATCTGCGCTGGGAGTTGGCGCTTTTGGACGAGCTGGGCTTTGGGCTGGATCTGGGGCGTTGTGCGGTGACGGGAAGCCGTGACGGGTTGGCCTTTGTCAGCCCGAAATCGGGCCGCGCGGTTAGTCTGGCGGGCGCAGGGGCTTGGGCGGCGCGGTTGTTGCCGTTGCCTGCGGTGGTTTTGGGGCAAGGTCCGGCCAGCCCGGTTGAATTGGGCCAAGGCTTTGCGCTGACAGGGCATTTTCTGCTGAAGGGTTTGGGTCCTATGGTGCAGGGCAAGGCCCTGCCTGCCGCGCGGATGCGATTGGTTCAGATGCTGGCCGAGACGGGTTAACCCCGGTGTGGATCAGGTCGCCAACAGGCTTGGCCTGTGTCGCAGCTGTCGCAGATGCGCCCGGCAAAGCCGTTAGGGTCAGCCCATGGCTTTGCGATATATCCCCCTGCACCTGAAACATTCGGCGACGCCGAAAATCACCGATTTTGCCTTGCTGAGCGGGCTGGAAGCTGCCGTGCGTGGCACGCTGATTTCGACGGTTCCAATCGCGGTTTATGATGCCTTTGGGTCGGCGAGTGATCTGTCGACGGTCTATCTGGCAGCGGGGGTGATCACGCTGTTCTGGGGTCTTTTGGTGCCGCGCCTGACGCAGATGCTGCCGCGCCGTTGGGTTTATTCGGCGGGGTGCGGGCTCTATCTGGTGGCGATGGCGCTGTTCATCATGGGCACGCCATGGTCGGTTCAGGCGGCCATTTTGATTGCGGGCATGGCGACGGTGACGACGTTCGTGTGCTTGAACGCCTATGTCTTGGACTATGTCTCGCGCGCCGATCTGGGCAAGACCCAAGGCCAGCAGATGGTTTATGCAGCCGTGCCTTGGGCGGTGGGGCCGCTGACCGGCGTTTGGCTGCGCAGCATCTGGGATCCTTTGCCGTTTTTGGTGGCTGGTGGGTTTGCCGTGCTGTTGTTGGCGGTGTTTTGGTATTTGCGGCTGGGCAATGGCAAGCAGATCACCCGGGCAAAGGGGCCTGCGGTCAATCCGCTGGCCTATCTGGGGCGGTTTTTTCGCCAGCCCCGGCTGATCATCGGCTGGCTGTTTGCGGTGTTTCGCAGCTGTGGTTGGTGGGTCTATGTGGTTTATGTCCCGGTCTTTTGCATTGAAAGCGGATTGGGCGACACTTTGGGTGGTGTCATGCTGTCCATCAGCAACGCGAGCCTGTTGTTATCACCTGCCATGGCGCAGCTGGTGCGGCGGCTGACGGTGCGGCGGTCGATGATGTGGACCATGGCCTATTGCGCGGCGCTGTTCATCGCGGCGACGGTGGTGTCACCCATGCCATTGGTGGCGTTGGGCCTGTTGTTCTTTGCCTCATTCGGGTTGGTGATGCTGGATGTGGTGGGAGGGCTGCCGTTTTTGATGTCGGTCAAGCCATCCGAGCGGGCCGAGATGGCGGCGGTGTATTCCAGTTTCCGCGATGTATCTGGCATTTTGACGCCCGGCGCGGCCTATCTGGTGCTGCTGGTTCTGCCGCTGTCGGGTATTTTTGCCGCAAGTGGTGCGGCCTTTGCGCTGTCATGGTGGTTGGCGCGCAACCTGCATCCGCGTCTTGGCGTTCTGCGCCCCTCGCGCGGTGGCGCTTAAACCTTGCCGTTGGACAAAAGCCAGTCGGCACTGGCGCGCAGCGCCCCTTCGGGCGAGATGAAGCGCATCTGAAGCACATCGCGGGCGCGGGCGTTGGACATTGGGTGGGATTTGCCAACAGCGGGCAGGATGGCTGTGATCTGCGGATCAAACAGCGCCAAAAATCGCAGCACAAACATGGGGGCCACGCGGGTGGCGATCCGTCGGTTTGGGTGGGCGCGTTTCAATTCCTTGGCCATGGCGGGCATGGTCATATTCCCTGCGACAGCCAAGATCCGCATGTTTTCCGCCTCGGGGCGTTCCAGCGCGCGTAGGTGCATTTCAGCGACATCGCGCACATCGACGACCGGGAAATCCAACATGGGCACCATGGGATCCTTGCCGCGCAGAATGCGAGCGATCACCCCGATCGAACTGCCGTAGTGGCTGTCTAGCGGCGGGCCCATCACAAAGCCGGGGTTGATGGTGGTTAGTTGCAGGCCATGGGAGCTGGAAAACTCCCATGCGGCCTGTTCTGCGAGGGTTTTTGACTGGCCATAGGCCGAGGTGTCGGGGGCATCGGGGTTGCACCAATCGGTTTCATCCTGCACCCCGGATTTTGCGGTGTCGGTCACAGCAACCGTGGACGAGGTCAGCACCACGCGCGTCACGTTTGCCGCATGGGCCGCGCGCAGAGCGCGCAAGGTGCCTTCCACCGCTGGGCGGATCAGAACTTGCGGGTCTTTCGGCTGCGCCACGGGAAAGGGTGAGGCGGTGTGCATAAGCGCCGTCACCCCCTGCATCGCATCATCCCAACCCGCATCTGATTCAAGATCCAGTGCGACAAATGACAGCCGCGCCAAAGCCACCTCGCCCACAACGGGCAAAAGCGCTGCCCGCACCTCATCGGCACGGTCCATTCGACGCAAAGACCCCCGCACGCTATGCCCTGCCAACAAAAGCTTGGCGGCGACATGTTTGGCGATAAAGCCGGAGATACCGGTCAGAAGAACAGTTTCGGGCATCAATGGGTCCACATGAAAAAGGGCAGAGAGGCTTACATAGCCGTCTCTGCCCGTAATGCCATGCGCAAAAGATCAGTCGAGCAAGCGCCGCGCGATAACTTGCGCCTGAATTTCGGCCGCCCCTTCGAAAATATTCAGAATGCGGGCGTCGCACAGGATGCGGCTGATCTGATATTCCAGCGCAAAGCCGTTACCGCCGTGGATTTGCAGCGCGTTGTCGGCGCTGGACCATGCAACGCGCGCGCCCAACAGCTTGGCCATGCCCGCCTCAAGATCACAGCGCTTGTCATTGTCTTTTTGCCATGCGCTGAAATAGGTGAGCTGACGAGCCACCATGATTTCCACCGCCATCATGGCAAGCTTTGATACGATCCGCGGGAATTCGATCAGCGATTTGCCAAACTGCTTGCGGTCCTCGGAGTATTTCATGCCGATTTCCAGCGCCGATTGCGCGACGCCAATGGCGCGCGCGCCGGTCTGGATGCGGGCGGATTCGAAGGTTTGCATGAGTTGCTTGAAGCCTTGGCCCTCAACGCCGCCAAGAAGGTTATCAGCCGCAACCTTGAACCCGTCAAAGGCCAGCTCGTATTCCTTCATGCCGCGATAGCCCAGAACCTCGATCTCGCCACCGGTCATGCCGGGAGTTGGGAAGGGGGCCTCATCAGTGCCGGGGGTCTTTTCGGCCAAGAACATCGACAGGCCGCGATAATCGGTGGTGTCGGGGTTGGTGCGGGCCAAAAGGGTCATTACATGGGTGCGGGCAGCGTGGGTGATCCATGTCTTGTTGCCGGTGACTTCCCAGCCGTCATCTGTGCGCACAGCGCGGGTCCGCAGAGAGCCAAGGTCAGACCCGGTGTTCGGTTCGGTGAACACGGCGGTCGGAAGGGTTTCCCCGGATGCCAGACGCGGCAACCATTTGGCCTTTTGTTCGGGCGTGCCACCACACAGGATCAGTTCTGCCGCAATTTCGCTGCGGGTGGCCAGAGATCCCACGCCGATATAGCCGCGCGACAGCTCTTCTGACACCACCACCATCGACGCCTTTGACAGGCCAAAGCCGCCGAATTCTTCGGGGATCGTCAGGCCGAACACGCCCATCTCGGCCAACTCCTCGATGATCCCCATGGGGATCAACTCGTCGTCAAGGTGCCATTGGTGGGCAAAGGGAATGACCTTTTCCTCGGCATAGCGGCGGAACTGGTCGCGGATCATTTCCAGTTCTTCATCCAGACCCGATGCGCCAAAGGTGGCGCGGCCTTGATTGTCGCGCATCAGCGCCACCAGCTCGGTGCGGGCGGCGTCGGTGTTGCCAAGTGCCATAAGGCGCGCTGCGGCGGCGCTGGGCGCGGCTGGTGTGATGACCAAGTCAGACAGGCGGGCCATTTCGCCCTGACTCATCGGAATGCCGCCGCGAATCTGCGTCAGGTATTCGCCAAAGGCGATCTGAAGGATCAGGGCCTCCATCTCACCAAACTGACCTTGATCGTTCAGCCGCATGGCCCATGCATGGGTTTGGCGCAACGCTTCGGTGTAGGTTGCAAGCCACGACAAAGAATGCGCTGCAAACTGGTGCTGCTCCAGCGCGGGCCCCGAGATCTTGCCGCCCACTGTCACCAGCCCGCGCAAAGCTTCGCGCGCCTCATGGAACAGGGCTTCGACTTCGGGCAGGGCGGATCCGGTCAGCGAAAGGATATCGTCCAGAAGGGCGGGGGTGCGGGCATCAAGGGCCATGGCATACCTTCAGATTCTGCGGTTGCGAAAGGGTTAGAGCCTTTGCATGTGCAGCGCAATATCCTTTCGTCAATGGGGGTATTAGTTGATGTAATATGTCGCAGACGATTTTGGCTGTGCAGTTCCCGCGCCGTCACGCTATGCCGTTGGCAAATAAGGGGGCTGTGATGGATATCGGAATTTTCGGGATAGAGCCTTTCGCCTTTTGGGCCGCCGTTGCGGTCACGCTCTTTGCCGGCTTTGTCAAAGGCGCCGTGGGCTTTGCGATGCCCTTGATCATGATATCCAGCTTTTCGGCATTCTTGGCGCCCGAACAGGCGCTGGCCGGGCTGATCCTGCCCACAGTTGTTACGAATATCAGTCAAGCCACGCGGCAGGGCTTTGCGGCTGCTTGGGGAAGCGTGCGGAAATACCATCGTTTCTTGATCGCGACCCTGGTGCTGATTGTGGTGTCGGCCCAGTTTGTGCGGCTGATCCCGCAGGGGGTCTTCTTGATGCTTTTGGGGGTGCCGATCACGGCCTTCGCTTTGGCGCAGCTGACAGGGCGAAAATTGGCGCTAAAGCTGCAACATCGCAACCGGGCCGAATGGGCGCTGGGCGCGGTCGGCGGGCTTTATGGTGGGGTGTCGGGGGTCTGGGGGCCACCGCTGATTGTTTATCTCTTGTCGATTGGGGCGGATAAGGTGGAGACGGTTCGCGTTCAGGGTGTGGTGTTTTTTCTGGGTGCGGTGGTCTTGCTTGGCGCGCATTTGCAGACGGGGCTGATGGCCGGGCCGAACCTGTGGTTCTCGGCCGCGCTGGTGGTGCCGGCGGTTGCGGGCCAGCTTATGGGCCAAAAGCTACAAGATCGCTTGGATCAGGCCCGTTTTCGGCGCTGGACCCAAGCGTTGTTGGTGTTGACTGGGCTTAACTTGATCTGGAGCGCGATCTAGCGCCCTCGTCGAGCCCGCTGTGCACTCGTCGGGGGATCCGCGAGGAGTGCACGACGTGCTCGACGAGCGGGTGCTTAGCCGATGGCCGCCGCTTTCACATCTGCGTCGATATGGGGCAGATATTGGCCAAAGTTTTCCGAGAACATCTTGACCAATTTGGCCGCTTGGGCGTCATAAGCGGCTTTGTCGGCCCAAGTGGCGCGGGGGTCCAAAAGCGTGGCATCGACGCCCGGAACTTCAACCGGAACGTCAAAGCCAAAATTGGCGTCCTTGCGGAACTTCACCTTGGTCAAGCTGCCGTCCAAAGCGGCCGACAAAAGCGCGCGGGTGGCCTTGATGGGCATGCGCCGACCCGTGCCAAAGGCCCCGCCCGACCAGCCGGTGTTGACCAGCCAGCAGGTCGCGCCAGTTTTCGCGATCTTTTCTTGCAGCAGTTTGCCGTAAACCTCGGGACGGCGCGGCATAAAGGGCGCACCAAAGCAGGTTGAGAAGGTGGGGGTCGGTTCGACCACGCCACGCTCGGTTCCGGGGGTTTTTGAGGTAAAGCCGGACAGGAAGTGATACATCGCCTGCGCCGGCGTCAGCCGTGCGATCGGGGGCAACACGCCATAGGCATCGCAGGTCAGCATGATGACATTCTTGGGCATCCCGCCCAAACCCGTGGCCGACGCGTTGGAAATGTAATCCAGCGGATAGGCGCAGCGGGTGTTCTCCGTCAGCGACTTGTCCTCAAAATCCAGTTCCAGCGTTTCAGGATCATAGACCATGTTTTCGACCACGGTCGCGAACCTATGAGTGGTGGCATAGATTTCCGGCTCCGCTTCGGCCGACAGGTTGATGGTCTTGGCATAGCAGCCGCCTTCAAAGTTGAAGGTGCCACGATCCGACCAGCCATGTTCATCATCGCCAATCAGCGTGCGGTCAGGTGCAGCGGAAAGCGTGGTTTTGCCGGTGCCCGACAGGCCAAAGAACACCGCCGTTTCATCCACATTGCCCGGCGCATGGTTGGCCGAGCAGTGCATGGGCATCACGCCCTTTTCCGGCAACAGGTAGTTCAACAGCGTGAACACCGATTTTTTGTTCTCGCCCGCATAGGCGGTGTTGCCGATCAGGATCAGCTTTTTGTCAAAGTTCAGCGCAATCACGGTTTCCGTGCGGCAGCCGTGGCGGGCCGGGTCTGCCTTGAAGGTCGGGCAGTTGATGATCGTCCAATCGGGGGTAAAGCTGTCAAGCTCGGCCCGGTTGGGGCGGCGCAGCATGTGGCGGATGAACAGGCCATGCCATGCCAGTTCTGTCACCACGCGCACATCCAGACGGTAGGCTGGATCGGCCCCGCCAAAGAGATCCTGCACAAAGTAATCGCGGCCCTTCATATGGGCGAGCATGTCGGCATAAAGCACATCAAAGGCCGCAGGTGTCATCGGCGCGTTGTTTTCCCACCAGATGGTGTTTTCCACCGAAGGGGTGCGGACCACAAATTTGTCTTTGGGAGAGCGGCCGGTGAACTGGCCTGTGGTGCACAGGAAAGCGCCGCCTTTGCCCAAGCGTCCCTCGCCGCGCTGAACCGCGGCCTCGACCAAAGCAGGCTCGATATAGTTGTAATAGACGTTGCCCAGTCCCGTGATGCCTTGCGCGTCAAGCGTCGCCTTGGGGTTCACACGTCCATTTGTCATTCTTGCCAAGCTCCAGTTTCCGTCTGTGCGACGGGTGGTCAGAAATTGGGCGCCCGGGCCATGGGTCGCCACTGGTCCAGAGGAAAGCACCTCTGTCGCGGCGCTATAACATGATGATTTTGGTGGGAATAGGACGCAATCGCACAGTTAGCGCAACCACTGACGTATTAGCGCTACCAATGGACATCATCGGAAACAACTGCGGCAAATTAGTCATTCCTTTCCGATTTTCGCGGTCCAATCACGGCAGTTCAGGGGTGATTCGCACATATTGGTTGATTCCAAAGCCCGGAAATCGGAATATATGGCAAAAATCAGGCAGGCCGAGCAGCATAGGGAAGCCCAGACCATGGCAAGGATCGCTCTCGTGGACGATGACAGGAACATCCTGACATCGGTTTCAATGACACTTGAGGCCGAAGGTTTCGAGGTGGAAACCTATAACGATGGCCAGTCAGCGCTTGACGCCTTTAGTCGGCGCATGCCCGACATGGCGGTGCTGGATATCAAGATGCCTCGCATGGACGGGATGGATCTGCTGCAACGTCTGCGGCAGAAAACCACGATGCCGGTTATCTTCCTCACCTCCAAGGATGATGAGATCGACGAGGTCTTGGGTCTGCGGATGGGGGCGGATGACTATGTCAAAAAGCCCTTTAGTCAGCGTTTGCTGGTTGAACGGATCCGGTCTTTGTTGCGCCGCCAAGATGCGATTGTCACCGGCGAAGTGGCGGTGACCGAAGAAACCAAAATCATCGAACGCGGCCATTTGCGGATGGACCCTTTGCGCCATTCGGTTGCTTGGAAGGGCAAGGATGTGTCGCTGACAGTGACAGAATTCATGTTGCTGCAAGCTTTGGCGCAGCGCCCCGGTTTCGTGAAGTCACGCGACCAGTTGATGGACGTGGCCTATGACGATCAGGTCTATGTCGACGACCGCACAATTGACAGTCATATCAAGCGTTTGCGCAAGAAAATGCGCTCGGTCGATGAGGAATTTTCCGCGATCGAAACGCTGTATGGCATCGGCTATCGTTACAACGAAGAATGATCCGGCGCGATGACGGTGGCTGGTAAGATTGACGTTGGTTATTCAAAGCCGGTGAAAGACGGCGATCTTCTATTGGGAGAGGATTGGGAATCGCCAGAGGCTGGCGTGGACCCCAGCATCAGCGAAGGGCGCGCGCGGCGGGGTCTGATTTCCCTAAACCGCTCACCTTTGGCGCGGAAAATCATTGTTTTCAATCTGTTGGCATTAACCGTTCTTGTCGCGGGCGTTTTGTTTCTAAACCCGTTCCGCGACAGTCTGGTGGTTCAACGCGAGCGGGCCTTGGTCACCGAGGCCCAACTGGTTGCCAATGTTGTCAGTGCCTTGCAGGCAGCGCAGGGCGCATTGCCCCGCAATCTTGACACGATTTCCGTTGGGCCGGGACTTGAGGTGTTTTTATTTGATCCGTCAGGTGCTTTGGTGGCTCAAGGCGTGGGTCAACCACGCCCTGGTGTGACGCCGGATCGACCTCGGTCAACCGTGATTACGGATCTTTTGAACACCATCTGGAGCGGCGTTTCAGGGGTCATTGGTGGCGATGAAGCAAAGTCCCAACCCGATACGGGTGGCTCATTGGCCCGCAACCTTTTTGCGCAGGCGGTTGCAGGTGAGACGGCTGCCGTTACGGGCAAGGGCGATGCAGGTGGCTTGATCTTTTCGGTCGCAACGCCCGTTTTGCAGGGCAACACGCTTTTGGGCGTTGTGGCCCTGACCTCGGCCGAGGGGGAGATCGACCTTTTGGTGCGATATGAACGTGAACAGATTTTGCAGATGTTCGTTATCGCGCTTTTGGTGTCGATTGGTCTTAGCCTTGTCTTGGCCTCGACCATTGCCAATCCACTGTCAGATTTGGCGGCAGCTGCTGAATTGGGGCGTGATCGTGACGCGCGCAAGATGACGCCAGGGCGCATTCGTATTCCGGATCTGGCCGCGCGCCCTGATGAAATTGGGCGTTTGTCTGTCGCCATGCGGGGCATGGTTGCCGCGCTTTATGACAGGATCGATGCAAATGAACAGTTTGCCGCCGATGTCAGCCATGAAATCAAGAACCCCTTGGCCAGCCTTCGCTCGGCCGTTGGCTCATTGCGGATGGTCAAGAAAGAAGAGCATCGCGAGAAGCTCTTGGATGTGATCGAACATGATGTGCGCCGCCTTGATCGTCTGGTCAGCGATATTTCGAACGCCTCGCGTTTGGACAGTGAGTTGGTCAAGGAACAGGAAGAAGAATTCAACCTTGTCACCACGCTGACGAACCTGTCGGATTTTCTGGGCAAGCAGGCAGCTGAAAAAGGTGTGGAGTTCATCACCGACTTTCCGCCTGAACCGATCTTGGTTCACGGGCTTGAAGGGCGGTTGGCGCAGGTGTTTGTCAATCTGATCAGCAATGCAGTGTCCTTTTGTGAAGATGGTGATGCCGTGCGCGTCTGGACCCGTCGTCGCGAAAACCGGGTGCTGATCGTGGTCGAAGATACCGGGCCGGGCATTCCAGATCAGGCTTTGAACAAAGTCTTTAAGCGCTTTTATTCAGACCGTCCTGCCAACCATTTTGGCAATAACTCAGGGCTTGGGCTTTCGATTTCAAAGCAAATCGTCGAGGCGCATGGCGGGGTGATCTGGGCTGAAAACATACGCCCGACCAATGTTGATCCCACGTCTGAACCCTTGGGTGCGCGATTTGTGGTGGGCTTGCCGGTGTGACCGGGGGCGTGGAACGGATCCATGCAAGTTGCGTTGCCATTCAAGGACGCGCCTTGTTGATCTTGGGGCCATCTGGTGCGGGAAAATCTTCACTGGCTTTGCAGATGATTGCACTCGGTGCCGATCTGGTCAGCGATGATCAAACCCTTTTAACCGCCGAAGCAGGTCGATTGATCGCCCGCGCGCCTGCAGCCCTGTCTGGCCTGATCGAGGCGCGCTTTGTCGGGCTTTTGAACGTACCCGCCGTGCCGCAGGCCGAGGTGGTTTTGGCAATCGATCTCGCCCAACACGAGACAGAGCGACTCCCACCAACCCGCACAATCACATTCTGTGGCATCACCTGCGCCCTTGCCTATTCCCACGCGGCACCCCATCTTCCAGCTTCGCTCATATGCTATCTTGGCAATGGGCGGCGCGCCTGAAAGGAAGCCGGGCTTTGTCCAAAGAAACGACCCCTTCGCAGCTAGAACACCGGTTGGTGCTGGTGACTGGTCCGTCTGGGGCGGGGCGGTCTACGGCGATTCATGCGCTGGAAGACATCGGCTATGAGGTGATCGATAATCTGCCGCTCTCGCTGATTGCGCATCTTATTGATGGTCCGACGCTGGATCATCCCATCGCCTTGGGCATTGATGTGCGCAATCGCGATTTTAGCGCGACAGCGCTTATCGAGCTGATCGATACGCTCACCCGTGATCCGCGCGTTGGGTTAGAGTTGCTGTATCTAGATTGTGCGCCTGACACGCTGATCAATCGCTACAGCCAAACCAAACGCCGCCATCCATTGGCGACGGGTGAAACCCCGGCTGAGGGGATCAGTCGAGAAATCGACCTTTTGCAGCCCATCAGGGTGCGCGCCGACCATCTGATCGACACCACCGAGATGTCCCCCCATGATCTAAAGGCGGAAATTCATAGCTGGTTTCGCAAGGGCTCTGACGGGCTTATGGCTGTTTCGGTGCAGTCCTTCAGCTATAAGCGCGGCCTTCCAAGGGGTTTGGACATGGTGTTTGATTGCCGCTTTCTGCGCAATCCATACTGGGATCCGGCCCTGCGTCAGAAAGACGGTCGTGACGATGAGGTGGCCGCGCATATCATCGAAGATCCCCGCTTTGTCGAATTTATCGACCGCGTTGCGGGTCTTTTGTTGATGCTGCTTCCTGCCCATCTGGCTGAAGGAAAAGCGCATCTCTCAATCGGTTTTGGCTGCACCGGGGGGCAACACCGATCTGTTGCCGTTGCGGAAAAACTCAGCAAGGTGCTTGCAGAGGCGGGCTGGGCGGTGTCAAAACGTCATAGGGAACTGGAACGCCAAGCGACCAACGCATTGGCAGCAAAATCGGGGTGATCGGCGCGTGATCGGTATCGTGATCGTGGCACATGGTGGATTGGCGCGCGAGTATCTCGCCGCGATCGAACATGTCGTGGGGCCGCAATCGGCGATCCGCGCGATCACGATCGAGGATGATCATGACCGTGCGCAAAAGCAGGCGGAAATCTGCCGCGCCACAGATGAGGTGGATCAGGGCACAGGTGTGGTGTTGGTCACAGACATGTTTGGCGGCTCGCCGTCCAATCTGTCGCTGATGGCCTGTGCGGGGGCGGGGCGCCGTATTCTTTACGGTGCAAATCTGCCGATGCTGATAAAACTTGCCAAATCCCGTGATCTTCCGGTGGCCGAGGCAGTGGCCGCAGCACTGGAAGCCGGGCGTAAATATATAAACAGCCTCGATTTGGGAGGGGGGGACGCCGCATGACTGCGCAAGTCCTGAAAATCGTCAACGAAAAGGGCCTTCATGCCCGCGCCTCGGCCAAATTTGTCGAGGTGGTCGAGGCCCATGATGCCATGGCCGAGGTGTCCAAGGACGGCATGACTGTCTCGGGCGATTCAATCATGGGTCTTTTGATGTTGGCAGCCTCTCGGGGAACCTCTATTGAGGTGCGGACAAGTGGCACGCAGGCCGGTGATCTTGCGCAGGCGCTTGAGGCTTTGGTGGCCAACCGCTTTGGCGAAGATCGCTAAGGGCGGATGCCAACGGGAAGGCATGATTTCGTGACCGACACGCCGCATAGAGAGCAACAGACTGCCGCCGTTTTGCCCGGGCCGGCACCTGTGGTCGAGCGTGAATATGACATGCGGCGGCTGTCCTATGCTGGGACGTTCAAAAACCCGTTCAAGGCCGGAACCATCCGTGCGCTGGAGTGGTTGACGGCAAAGATCCAACTTTTGCGTTTGATCCGCAGCTTTGAAAGATCGGGCGCGCCGTTCGGGGCACCGTTTTGGCCCAAAGCGATCCGCCATATGGGGATCAGGATTGATACGCCGGATGATGAGATTGCCCGCATTCCAGCCATCGGCCCGGTGGTTGTGGTGGCCAATCACCCTTCGGGGCTGGTGGATGGCATGGTCATGGCCGAGATGGTCAACCGCGTGCGGTCGGACTTCAAAATCCTGACGCGCAGTCTCCTGACCGGCATTCCCGAGGTTGAGGAGTTCATGATTCCCGTGCCCTTCCCGCACGAAGACAATGCGCGCGCGTTAAGCTTACAGATGCGGGATGAAACGATGAAGCACCTGCGCGCGGGTGGCGTCATTATCCTCTTTCCGGCCGGCAAGGTTGCGATGTCTGAAACTTGGTGGGGTCCGGCGGTTGAGGCAGAGTGGAATGTCTTTACGCATAAGATCGTCCGTTCCTCGGGTGCTACCATCGTGCCGATCTTCTTTCCCGGGCAGAACAGCCGCCTGTTTCTGATTGCCAACAAGCTGTCGGATACGATCCGGCAGGGTCTGTTGCTCTATGAAATCAAACGCGCGCTCTTCAAGCCGCAGCGCCCCTTCATCGGTGTGCCAATTCCTCCGACAGAGTTGGACAAATGGGAAGGCAACCCGCGCGGCTTTTTGGCTTGGTTGCGGCAGCACACATTGGATTTGGGCAAGTAGCCCGGCCTCCTCGTCGTCTTTCAGACGCTCGTCGGATAGCGCCACGACGAGACGCGCAGCGATCGAGGAGTTAGCGCGTCGGCACCGGGGTTTCGCCGCGATAATCGTAAAAACCGCGTTGCGTTTTGCGCCCCAGCCATCCGGCCTCGACATATTTTGTCAGCAAGGGGCAGGGGCGGTATTTGGTATCAGCCAGCCCCTCATGCAGCACGTTCATGATCGCCAGACAGGTGTCCAGCCCGATGAAATCGGCCAATTCCAGTGGCCCCATCGGATGATTGGCCCCCAGTTTCAGCGCTTGGTCAATCGACTGAACATTGCCCACCCCTTCATACAGGGCATAGACCGCCTCATTGATCATCGGTATCAGGATGCGGTTCACGATAAAGGCCGGGTAATCCTCAGCGCTGGCCGCAGTTTTGCCCAAACGGCCCACCACAGCCAGAAGCGTGTCATAGGTTGGCCCATCCGTCGCGATGCCGCGGATCAGCTCGACCAACTGCATCACCGGCACCGGGTTCATGAAATGAAATCCCATGAACCGCTCTGGCCGATCCGTGCGCGAAGCCAGCCGCGTGATCGAGATTGACGAGGTGTTCGACGTCAGAATCGTTTGCGGCGCAAGATGTGGGGCAAGGTTTTCAAAGATCTGGTTCTTGACCGCTTCCTTTTCGGTTGCCGCTTCGATGATCAGATCACAGGGGCCCAAATCGGGCAGTGACAGCGTGGTCTTGATGCGCCCCATCGCCTCGGCGCGCGCGGCTTCGGTGATTTTCCCGCGCGAGGCCTGCCGTTCCAGGTTCTTGTCGATGGTCGCGATGGCGCGTTTCAGCCCTTCTTCAGAGATGTCATTCAACAAAACGTCATAGCCTGACAAGGCAAAGACATGGGCAATCCCGTTGCCCATTTGACCCGCGCCCACGATGCCGACTGTCCGGATATCCATGCTGCCCTCATTGCTATGCCGCCCCACAATAGGCCGGGCCTGCCCCCCGGGGCAAGGCCAGCAAAACGCATGGCATTTTGAGAAAATGCCAAGTTTAGCGGATTGGTAACGGGATTCGATCAAGCTGCCCTTGGGTGTGAAAAATTTTGGGTGGTGTGAAATGGCCTATGCCTTTCCGGGCGCGGGGGCGCTTGACTATTCGCCATGCAGTTATGCCGGGTCGCGAATTCTGTTTCGTGGACCCAAGGCCGATCTGCGTGTGCCATTTGTGGCGTTTTTGGGGGGAACGGAGACCTATGGGAAGTTCATCCCGACGCCCTATCCCGATTTGTTAGAGGAGATGTTGGATATTCAGGTGGCCAATCTGGGCTGTGTGAATGCTGGGCCCGAGGTGTTTGTGCGGGAACATGCGCTGTTGCAGGCGGTGTCGGGGGCTGCGGCCTGTGTGGTGCAGATCACGGGGGCGCAGAATGTGACCAACCGCTATTATTCGGTGCATCCCCGCCGGAATGATCGGTTCACAGGCCCGACACCTTTGCTGCGGTCCCTGTTTCGGCAGGTGGATTTCACCGAATTCAGCTTTACCCGTCACTTGGTGCAGGTGTTGCACGCCCATTCCCAAGACCGATTTGAGGTGCTGGCCGAGGAGTTGCGCAGCGCTTGGGTCGCGCGGATGAAGGATTTGCTGACGCAGCTCAAATGTCCCACGGTTCTGTTGTGGCTGGCCGATACACCGCCGCCCAATCCAGGCCAAAGGGCCGATTTGATGGCCGAGCCGATGTTGGTGGACAGTGAAATGCTGGCTGCCGTCAAGCCGCTTGCAACCACCTATGTGGAAGTGATGCCAAGTCCGGCCGTGCGTGCCAAAGGGGCTGAGGGTATGGCCTTTGGACCACTCGAGGCGCCCGCCGCTGTCCGTTTGCCCGGCCCTGCGGTGCATTATGAACTGGCCAAACGCCTTGCGCCCGTGCTTCGTCAGCTGATCTGATTGCCTTTGGCCCATGTCGGGGGCAAGGTCGCAGCGCGAGCGATGCAGGAGGTCAGGATGGCAGAGACGATCAGGGGCGGAGCCGGGCTATGCCGTTAAGATTTACGCTGCGCCAGTTGGAATATTTTCTGGCTGTCGGGCAGACTGGATCGGTGACACTGGCGGCGGAAAAGATGCATGTCTCGGCCCCGTCAATCTCGGCGGCGATCAGCCAGCTAGAGGCTGATTTCGGTTTGCAACTGTTCGTGCGCAAACATGCCAAGGGATTGGCGCTGACACAGGCCGGTCGGCAACTGCTGGCCAAGGCCGCGCAGGTTCTGGCACAGGCAGAGGAGATGAACCGTCTTGTAGGCGGTATTTCCGGGCAGGTTCAGGGAGACTTGTCTTTGGGCTGTCTGCTGACCTTTGCGCAGATCCTTGTGCCGTCTTTGCGCCGCAGTTTCGAAACCCGCTTTCCGATGGTGCGCGTGCATCATGCCGAGAAAAACCAGCAAGAGATCATCGACGCCTTGCGTGGTGGCGAGATGGATATTGCGCTGACCTATGATCTGGCAATCCCCGAGGATCTGCAGTTTATCCCCTTGGTGTCCTTGCCGCCCTATGTGCTTTTGCCCGATGGCCATCCCTTGGCCAATCTCTCGCAGATCACCGTGCAGGCCCTGCGCGATGAGCCGATGGTTCTTTTGGATCTTCCGCTCAGCAGCGAATATTTCTTGTCATTCTTCCGCGCCTCGGGGATCAAGCCCAAAATTGCCGAGCGCACCCGCGATATGGCCGTGATGCGCGGGCTGGTGGCCAATGGCTATGGCTATTCCATCGCGAATATACGCCCTCTGAATGATTTGGCCCCCGATGGGCGCAAGTTGCGCTTTGTGCCTTTGGTGGGTGAGGTGGGGCCGATGATGCTTGGTTTGGTCATGGCGCGCGGTGCCGAAGGGGTTCTGACCATTGCCGCCTTTATCGAACATTGTCGGGCCCAGATCACAATCGACCGCATGCCGGGGCAGGACTTGCGCCCGGTCTAGCGCGGGCGCTGTCAAACAAAACGGGCGCCCAAGGGCGCCCGTTTGCATTTTGAATTCTGGCAGGCCTTAAAGCTTGCCCGTCAGTTCCGGCACAGCGGTGAACAGATCTGCCACCAGACCATAATCGGCCACTTGGAAGATCGGCGCCTCTTCATCCTTGTTGATGGCAACGATGATCTTGCTGTCCTTCATGCCCGCCAAGTGCTGGATCGCACCCGAGATGCCGACAGCCACATAAAGCTGCGGTGCCACAACCTTGCCCGTCTGGCCAACCTGCCAGTCGTTCGGGGCATAGCCCGAGTCGACAGCGGCACGCGATGCACCAACGGCAGCGCCCAGCTTGTCTGCAAGGCCCTCGATCAGGTCGAAGGATTCTTTCGATCCCACACCACGGCCACCCGACACCACGACCTTGGCCGAGGTGAGTTCGGGACGGTCCGAAGCCGCAACGCGGTCTTCAACCCAAGACGACAGCGCCGAGGCTTTCGGCGCAACCGTCTCAACGGCGGCGGAACCGCCCATGCCCGCTGCGGCAAAGGCCGCGGTGCGCACGGTGAACACCTTTTTCGCGTCGCCAGATTTCACGGTCTGAATCGCGTTGCCCGCATAGATCGGGCGTTCAAACGTGTCGGCGTCAATCACCGCGGTCACGTCCGACAGCACCATCACGTCTAGAAGGGCTGCAACGCGCGGCAGCACGTTTTTCGAAAACGCGGTCGCAGGGGCGGCGATGTGGCTGTAGTTGCCAGCAAGACCGACCACCAGATCAGCCAGCGCCTCAGCAAGGCCGTGGCCGGCATCTTCGGCATGCAGCACCTTTGCGGCACCTTCCAGCTTGGCCGCTTCGGCGGCGGCCGAAGCCGGGCCCGCGACCAGCAGGTGAACTTCGCCCAGCGATTTCACGCCTGTCAGCGCCTTGGCAACCGCATCGGTGGCCAGTTGTGCGCCATTCACATCGGCAAGAAGAAGAACGGCCATCAGATCACCCCCGCTTCGTCTTTAAGTTTTGCAATCAGCTCTTCCACCGAGCCAACCTTGACGCCCGCCTTGCGGCCTGCCGGTTCGGTGGTCTTCACGACCGTCAGGCGCGGAGCAACATCCACGCCGTAATCGGCCGGGGTCTTGGTCGCCAAGGGTTTGGCCTTGGCCTTCATGATGTTCGGCAGCGACGCATAGCGCGGCTCGTTCAGGCGCAGGTCAACCGTCACGATGGTCGGCATGGCGACCGAGATAGACTGCAGACCGCCGTCCACTTCGCGGGTGACCACGGCCTTGTCGCCTTCGATCTTCAGCTCCGACACAAAAGTCGCCTGCGACCAGCCCAAGAGCGCCGAGAGCATCTGGCCCGTGGCGTTCATGTCATTGTCGATCGCTTGCTTGCCGCACAGCACAAGACCGGGGGCCTCTTCCTTGACGACAGCAGCCAAGAGCTTGGCCACAGCCAAAGGCTCGATGTCGGTCTGCACATCGGCAGTCGCCTCGATCAAGATGGCGCGGTCTGCGCCCATGGCCAGCGCGGTGCGCAGCGTCTCTTGCGCCTGCTTGACGCCGATCGACACAACGACAACCTCGGTCGCAACGCCCTTTTCCTTCAGCCGGATCGCCTCTTCGACGGCAATCTCGTCAAAGGGGTTCATCGACATCTTCACGTTCGCAAGATCGACACCGGAACCGTCCGCCTTCACGCGAACCTTCACGTTGTAGTCGATCACACGTTTGACAGGCACCAAGACCTTCATCGGCAGAATCTCCCAACAGCGGCCCATGGGGGCCAATCCAAGCTATTGCAGGGCTAATACCGATTCCCAGGCGCAGACAACAGTGCAAATGCGACAGATAAGGGCGACCAGACGCCGCGTTTCACCTTATCTCGTCACCTGTGTCGAGTTTTTGGGCCTAGCGCGTTAGCCCCGGCACCCACAGCACATCATCTTTGCCGTCATTATTGGCAATGCGACCTGCCACGAAAAACCAGTCTGAAAGGCGGTTCAAGTATTTGACCGCATCGGTGTTCACCTCTTCCATCGTGGCCAGCTCCACCACCAAACGCTCTGCCCGGCGGCAAACGGTCCGACACAGGTGCAAATTGGCGGCCAGGGCGCTGCCACCTGGCAGGATAAAGCTGCGCAATGGTTCAAGTTTTTCGTTCATCGCGTCAATTTCGCGTTCCAGCCGTTCAACCTGACCCGACACCATCCGCAAAGGCGTATAGGACAGCGTGGCATCCATATGCATATCGGGCGTGCACAGATCAGCGCCGAGATCGAAAAGGTCGTTCGAAATACGGGCCAAGGCGGCGTCCATCTCACCCGAAGCGTGCTGGCGGGCAAGGCCGACGGTGGCATTCGTCTCATCCACCGTGCCATAGGCCGAAACGCGGGTGGAATGTTTTGCAACCCGCGCGCCATTGCCCAACGCGGTTTCGCCCGCATCCCCGGTTTTGGTGTAAATTTTCGACAAAACGACCATCAGTTGCCTCCCCGGCTGCGCAAATAAGCGAAGGACACGATAAGAATCACCGCAACGAACTGCGCCCCAAGGCGCCAGCGCATCAAACGATTGGCGTGCTTACGGTTGAACTCTCCGCCTTTGGCAAAGCCCCCAATTCCAACCATCAAGATGGCCAGAACAACAAGGCTCGCGATGGCGGCTACGATGAACAGCGGATCGTTAAGCATCAAAAGTCCCTCTTTGCCCCTCATCTAGCGTGGGCGATGAAAAAAGCGAAGACTTGATCGGGCAAAGTTTTTTGCGACGCATGATCCAGCGGTCTCTTGGCAATTGTCTTGAAATTGACCGGCGCAGGTCACAGGATTGACGTTGTTCTCGGAAATTTTTGAAGAAATGGGGCTAAATTGCGCAGTTTGCTGTGCAATACTGGGAACAGGTAAGGGTAGTCGGTCGGTGTCTGGGGTGATGCGGCGCAAAGATTTGGGTGATCTCAAGGATGAGCCCGCGACTGCGATGCAGCAGGGCTTGCTTTTGCAAAGCACGCTTGTTGATCGGCCTTGGGTAAACCTTGAACAGATCGTGATTGAAGGATCCGGACCTGAGTTTGCCCCTGAAACCCTGCGCAACGCGTGGCGTCGGGTGGCCCAGCGTCATGATGCGTTGCGGATGCTTTTGGTTCCGGACGGTTCGGGTGGCATTCTGCAGCGCGTTCTGCCTGCGGCCGATGTGATGATGACGGTGCTGGATCTGTCCCGCCTCAAGCCCGACGCGCAGACGCAGGCGGTTGATGATTTTCTGGCCAAGGATCGCGCGGCGGGTGTCGATCTGGCGATGCGGCCCGGTTGGCGCGTTGGCGTGTTGCAGCTTTCCGCCTCAAGGGTGGTCATGGTCTGGACCATTCACCATGCCTTGATTGACGGCGCTTCGATGGCAATCGTGCTTGAGGACTTGGGTCTTTGTCTGACAGGACAACCATTGCCCACCAATCAAGGCCAAAGCTTTGCTGCGTTTTCGGCAGCCTTGCAGCATCACGATAAAGCCGAGGCCAAAGCGTTTTTTTCCCGCATGTTCGTCGATGGTGTTGAACATGCGCCTTTGGTTCGGCGACAGGCTCAGGCTGGCCGTCAGGCTTTGCAAGCGGCAGAACTTTCCTTGCAGCAGTCGATGGCGCTGCGCGACAGGGTTCGGGCTTTGGGGGCCACCCCTTTGAACGCGGTGCAAGCGGGTTGGGCTTTGGTCTTGGCGCGATGGACGGGGCAGGAACACGCCACATTCGGTTTGGTCGAGTCCGGCCGCAGCCTTATGCCGGGACTTCAGCGAACGGTAGGTTGTCTCATCTCGACCTTGCCGTTCCATCTTCGACTGCATGGCAAGGAAACGCTGGCTGATCTTTTGCCGCGCTTGCGTGCCTTGACGTTGGAGATGCGGCCTCATGCCCATGCGAGCCTGACGGAGGTAAGGCGTTGGATTGGGGCCAGCGGGGCAGATGGTCTTTTCGACAGCATTGTCATGTATGAACATGCTTCGCTATCGGCGCGGATGCGGAGCTTGGGTGGGCTTTGGGCGGGCTGTTCGGTGCGGCTGATCGAAGAGGGCGCATCGGCGGTGACTTTGGCCATAGCGGATGATCCTCAGTTGCGGGTGGTGATCGAGCATGATCCTGCACGCGTGACGCCGGAGGAGGCTCAGGCGCTCTTGCGACATGTGACAAACCTTTTGGCGGCGATGGCGACCGCAGATCCAGCCACGCCTTTGGCCGATCTGGTGATGATGTCACCCGAGGAGGTATGTGAAGTTTTGGCATTGGGTCAGCCCGACGCGCCGCAAAGCGCGCCACTGGCGGATGTCGCCCGCCGTTTCGAGGCGGTGGCCGCCATTCAGCCAGAGGTCGTGGCACTGATGGATCCAGCGCAGGGCGTCACGCTTGATTATCGCCGTCTGGACCGGGCCGCCAACGCGTTCGCAGCGCACTTGCACGGATCAGGCGTCAAGCCGGGGGATATCGTCGGTTTGCATTTGGCGCGCGGTGCGGCCCATGTCACAGCGCTTTTGGCGATCTTGAAACTGGGCGCTGCCTTCTTACCCCTGGATCCCAGCTTGCCGGTTGCATGGCTGGCTGATCGGCGCCAGCAGGCCGGAGCGAGGGTGTTGGTTTCCGACGATGGTGCGGGCTTGGGGGCCGATCTGGTGCTAGCGCCGGAGTTGAACGACCAACGCGAAGCCCCCCCAGATCGCCCGCCGCCAGATGCATCACGCTTGGCCTATGTGCTCTTCACATCGGGATCGACGGGCGCGCCAAAAGGCGTTCGGGGGGTTTGTGGGGCCTTATCAGCCCATGGCTCTGCGGCGATTGCCGCCTATGGCCTGCGCCCCGGCGACCGCGTGATGCAGTTCGCCGGGCTTGGCTTTGATGTCGCGTTAGAGGAAATTTTTCCGACCCTGCTGGCCGGTGCCAGTTTGGTGCTGCGCGATGCGGGGGCAGCCAATTCGCTGCGTGGTTTTGCCGAGTTTGTCGCCGAGCACAAGGTGACGGTTGCTAACCTGCCTGCCGGCTTTTGGCATGCCATGGTCGAAGGTTTGGGCGAAGCTGAGCTGCGGCTGCCATTGTCTCTGCGCTTGGTGATTGCGGGCAGTGAACGGATCAATCCTTTGGCCTTGCGCCGCTGGCGCAGTCTGGTGCCCGATGTGACGTGGATGAACGGCTATGGACCGACAGAAACCACCATTACGGCCACCACCTTTAGCCTGCCGCCGGGCCAGCCTTTGCCCGATGATCTGGATGAGGTGCCGATTGGCCGCCCGCTGGCCCATGCCCGTGCCGTTCTGCGCGCTTTTGATGGCAGTCTGACGCCAAAAGGCGGGACTGGAATCTTGTGGATCGGCGGTGCCGCGGTCACCGGCGGTTACTTGGGCGATGCCGGGGCTGCCGAGGCCGCGTTTCAGCCAGACCCTTGGCAGGGGGATGGCCGCCTCTACTGCACCGGGGATCAGGCGCGCTGGCGGGCCGATGGCCAGCTAGAGTTTCTGGGCCGCCGGGATCGTCAAATCAAGTTGCGCGGCCATAGGATCGATCTGCACCAACTAGAGGCACAATTGGTTTTGCTCCCGGGTGTGCGTCAGGCCCATGTCGCCTTGGTGACCCAATCCGCACCGCGTCTTGTGGCTTGGGTCGTCATCGAGTCGGGCACCACGTTACAGGCCATTACGGAAAAGGTGGTGCAAAGCTTGCCTGCGGCCATGGTGCCGCATTTGGTGGCGATGGAGAGCCTACCGCTGAGCGCCAATGGGAAAATTGACACCCGCGCTTTGCCGATACCTGAACTGGACAGCGATCCGGCTGGCGAAGGGCCGGCGGCAGACACTCTGACCCAACTTGTCGCCGATTGCATGGCCGAAGTGCTGGGCCTGCCGTTTGTGCCGCCAGACGCGCGATTTAGCGATCTGGGCGGTGATTCGCTGTTGGCCTTGCGTTTGGTGAGCCTGATCGAACAGCGCAGCGGTCATGCTTTGCTGACCGCCAATCTGCATCAACACAACAGCCCCCGCGCTTTGGCCTTAATGCTGCAAACCGGCCTTACGGCCCCGCGCTATACGATCCCCATCCAACCCCATGGCACAAAGCCACCCTTCTTTGCCATTCATGTTCTGGGCCGCAACGAAGATTTGTTCCGCCCGCTCTCGACGGCTTTGGGCCCGGATCAGCCGTTGCTCGGCCTGTCTGTTGGCATGCCCCGCAACCTAGACGACATCAACGTCGAGCGCACGGCGCGGATCTATTTCGACGAGATCCAGACCTATTACCCCACCGGGCCCATCGGACTTGGGGCTGTGTCGATGGCAGCTTATTTCGCGTTTGAACTGGCGCAACTTTTGCACGCCGCCGGACGCGAGGTGCGCGTGTTGGCTGTGCTTGATGCGATGGGCCCTGATGGGCGCCCGGCCCTGACAGGCGCAGCCAAAATGCGCGCGCATTTGCAGCAGGTGCGAAAGCATGGGCTTTGGCATTTCGCACGGGTGATCAAGAACCGCTTGGATCGACACCGCGAACGGCGCGAGGCGCTGCGCACGGCGCCCGATCAGGTCAACGCGCACAACTTGATTGCCGCCAATGTCTGTGCTGTCGAATTTTATCAGCCAAAACCCTATGATGGACCACTGACGGTGTTTCGCGCCGATCACAGCTTTTGGGACAGTCCCGAGGCCTTGCAGACCGCTCTTGGCTGGGCGTCAGTCGCGCGTGGCGGTTTGGCGATGCATGATTTGCCCGGCACACATCTGTCGATCTTGCATCCGGGCAATGTTGAGGTGCTGGCGGATCACCTGCGCCGCTTGATGGCCGACAAGCCTGTGTGACGCCACTTGACGCCACGGGCTTTGCCGCGCTTGTCTGGCAAAAACCTGATCCGAGGATGCCATGCAGCTGTTCACATCTCCCACCACACCCTTTGGCCGCAAGGTTATGGTTATGATCCACGAATCGGGTTTGGCGGACCGGGTGCAGGTGCATCATGTGTCCGGCACACCGTTGGATCCGGGCTCAATGCCGCTGGACCAAAATCCTTTGGGCAAAATTCCTGCGCTGATTCCAGAAGATGGCGGTCCTGCAATCCATGACAGCCGGGTGATTTGCCGTTACCTTGACCAGAAATCTGGCGCGGGCCTGTATCCCACGGGCGATGATCTTTGGCCCGTTCTGACCTTGGAAGCCACGGCCGATGGCATGCTAGAGGCGGCTGTGTTGATGGTCTACGAGGCGCGTCTTCGCCCTGCTGAACTGTGCTATGCGCCTTGGGTCGAAAGCCAATGGGCCAAGGTTTCGCGCGCGCTCGATTCCATCGAAGCGCGTGGTATGCCTTTGTTGGATGGGCCTTTGACCATGGCGCATCTGGCTGTGGCTGTCGTCCTTGGCTATCTGGATTTCCGCCATGACGATCGCAATTGGCGCGCAGGCCGTCCGCATTTGGCGGCATGGGACAAGGTGATGTCAGTGCGCCCTTCATTGGCCGCAACCCGGCCCTGAGACGGCGGCGGCTGCGACCTTTTTGACCAATGCTGGGCAATTGAGACAAGAAAAGCGAAAAACTGCCCCCCCTGCGCTCCTTTGACCGCTGGACGTGGTAAAAATCCTTGTCTACAACCCGCCCGGCAAGGCTGCGGGAAACCGTGGCCCCATCAGTATATGGGTCGCAACGCGGCGGCCTTGGAAGGGAGAAGATCTCGTGTCCCACGCAGAGAACGACGCAGGCACCCGCAGGGATTTCCTGTATTACGCAACCGCCGGGGCGGGTGCTGTTGCCACAGGCGCAGCCGTCTGGCCCTTGGTCAATCAGATGAACCCCTCGGCTGACACGCGCGCCTTGGCGTCGATCTTTGTCGACGTGTCGGGTGTTGAGGTCGGCACCCAGCTTACCGTGAAATGGCGCGGCAAGCCGGTGTTTATTCGCCGCCGCTCGGCAGAAGAGATTGAAGCGGCCCGCGCGGTGGAACTGTCGGATCCGACGATCATCGACGCCATGGCGCAAAACGCCAACAAGCCCGAAGCTGACGCGTCAGATGCGAACCGCACGCTTGACGAAGCAGGCGAGTGGCTGGTGATGATCGGCGTTTGCACCCACCTCGGCTGTGTGCCGATCGGCAATGGCGCTGGCGAGTTTGGCGGCTGGTTCTGCCCTTGCCATGGGTCGCACTATGACACCGCTGGCCGCATCCGCAAAGGGCCAGCGCCGCGCAACCTCGACGTTCCGGTTGCCGCTTTCGAAGACGAATCCACAATCAAGCTGGGCTAAGGAGCACACCAGATGGCCGGTATTCCGCACGACCATTATGAACCCAAGCCGGGCTTTCAAACCTGGCTTCACAAGCGTCTTCCAATCGTCAGCCTTGCCTATGACACGCTGGTGATCCCGACGCCGAAAAACCTGAACTGGATGTGGATCTGGGGCATCGTCCTGGCATTCTGTCTGGCGCTGCAAATCGTCACCGGCATTGTCTTGGTGATGCATTACACGCCGCATGTCGACATGGCCTTTGCCTCGATCGAACACATCATGCGCAACGTGAATGGCGGGCATATGATCCGCTATCTGCACATGAATGGCGCGTCGCTGTTCTTCTTTGCCGTGTATATCCACATCTTCCGCGGTCTTTACTACGGCAGCTACAAAGCGCCGCGTGAAGTGACCTGGATCGTCGGCATGGTGATTTACCTCTTGATGATGGCGACGGCCTTCATGGGCTATGTTTTGCCTTGGGGCCAAATGTCGTTCTGGGGTGCAACCGTGATCACCGGCCTGTTCGGCGCGATCCCGGGCGTTGGCCCTGTCATTCAGGAATGGCTGTTGGGCGGCCCGGCGGTGGACAATGCCACGCTGAACCGCTTCTTCTCGCTGCATTATCTGCTGCCCTTCGTGATTGCAGCCCTTGTGGCCGTGCACATCTGGGCCTTCCACACCACCGGCAACAACAACCCCACGGGTGTTGAAGTGCGCCGCGGGTCTAAGGAAGAGGCCGCGAAAGACACTGTTCCGTTCTGGCCTTACTATGTGATCAAAGACCTGTTCGCACTGGCGCTGATTTTGGCGATCTTCTTCGCCGTTGTTGGCTTCATGCCGAACTATCTTGGCCACCCCGACAACTATATCGAGGCGAACCCGCTGGCGACCCCCGCGCACATCGTGCCGGAATGGTACTTCCTGCCGTTCTACGCCATCCTGCGCGCCTTTACCGCCGACGTCTGGGTGGTGATTGCGGTGGAATGGCTGACCTTCGGTATCGTCGACGCCAAGTTCTTCGGCGTGCTGGCGATGTTCGGTGCGATTGCCGTGATGGCCGTTGTGCCGTGGCTGGACACCTCCTCGGTGCGCTCGGGTCGCTATCGGCCCAAGTTCAAGGCGTGGTTCTGGCTTTTGGTCATCGACTTCATTGTGCTGATGTGGGTTGGCGCGATGCCTGCCGAAGAGCCTTATGCCACTATCTCGCTGATCGCTTCGGCCTATTGGTTCGCCTATTTCCTCGTGATCCTGCCGCTCTTGGGCGTGCTTGAAAAGCCGCTGCCCACCCCGGCAACGATTGAGGAAGATTTCAATGCCCACTATCCCGGCGCGGCCGAGTGAGTGACGGAAAGGAACTGATCAAGATGTTTCGCAAAATCGCTATCAGCGCCGTTTCCGCACTGGTTTTGTCTACCAGCGCCGCAGTGGCCGCCGGTGGGGCGGGTGAAGTCAAGGATATCGACTTCAGCTTTGAAGGCCCCTTCGGCACCTTCGACCAGATGCAATTGCAGCGCGGCCTTCAGGTCTACACCGAGGTTTGCGCGGCCTGCCATGGTCTGAAATTTGTCCCCATCCGCACCCTTGCGGATGAGGGCGGACCTCATCTGCCTGCCGATCAGGTGCGCGCCTATGCCAGGAACTACTTTGTCATCGACAAGGAAACTGGCGAAGAGCGTGAGGCAAAGGACAGCGACAACTTCCCGGAAAACACCGGGGCTGGCGCGCCTGACCTGTCAATGATGGCCAAGGCGCGCGCCGGGTTCACCGGGCCTTATGGCACCGGTATGAACCAGCTGTTCCGTGGCATGGGCGGGGCCGAGTATATCTACTCGCTCTTGACCGGTTACACCGGTGAAGAAAAGGAAGAAGCTGGCACGTTCTTTTATGAGAACAAAGCCTTCCCGGGCGGCTGGATTTCGATGGGCGCGCCTTTGTCTGACGATCAGGTGACCTATGCGGACGGCACGCCTGCGACCGTATCGCAGATGTCGCAAGACGTGGCTGCCTTCCTGATGTGGGCTGCCGAGCCGCAGATGATGGCGCGCAAGCAAACCGGCTTTGTTGCGGTGATCTTCCTCGTCTTGCTCACCTCGCTGCTTTACCTGACGAACAAGCGTCTTTGGGCGGGCGTTAAAGGTAAAAAGCACGCCTGATCTGGCTGACTGTTGATCTTGTGAAACCCCCGTCGGATGTGGCGGGGGTTTTGCTTTAGGTGCCAAGATAATTGCGCAGAGATGGCGGTGGATTGGCGAATAACGTGGCCGTTGCCATGGGCGGGGCGGCGATGGCATCGGCCACAAGCACGGTGACATCTGCAAATCGTTGGGCATCAGCGGGGTCATGCGTGACCATCAAGACCGTAGCACCCGTCTCATTCGCAGTCTCGGTGACCAGATCCAGCATTTCGGCCTTAAGCGCTGGCCCAAGGGCAGCAAAAGGTTCATCGAGCAGCAACAAGGGCCTGGCCCGCAACAGTGCCCGCGCCAGAGCGGCACGGCCAAGCTGCCCGCCGGACAATTGCGCCGGCTTGCGCTGAGCCATGCCCAACAGGCCAACACGAGTCAAAGTTGCTTCGATCCGGGCGTGATCAGCCTCGGTCAAACGTAGGCGTGGCGAAATGCCCAAGCCAAGGTTTTGCGCCAAGGTCAGATGTGGAAACAGGTTTTGATCCTGAAAGAGAATGGACAAGGGCCGGTCACCGGGCGCCAGCGCCGCCAGATCGGCCCCGTCCCAAGTGATCTGACCGCCATGTGGCACAAACCCGGCCAAGGCCATCAACAGAGTTGACTTCCCCGCGCCCGAGGGGCCAATCACGGCAACTTTCGCACCCTTGGCAATCTGCCAATCGGCGGTCAGATGAAAGCCATCCTGCTGGATATCGACGTGTTCAAGGCGCAGCACGAGAGGCTCCCCATCTGTCAAAGGCCCAAAACAACGCGAAACTCGCCACGACCAGAACCAACGCAGCCCCCGCCGCCGCCTGCATGCGATAGGCACCCATCAGGCGTTGGATCAAAAGGGGCAATGTCTCGCTGCGCTCGGATGCAAAAAGTGCGATGACGCCAAGATCTCCCATGGAAAGCGCCGCAGCCAACCCGGCGCCAAAGCCCAAGGGTCTGGCCAGACGCGGCAGGGTGACAAGGCGCAGGCGGGCCAGACCGCTGAGGCCCAAACTGTCCGACAACCGCCCGTAATCCGCCACAAGGGCGCGGGTTTCGGGCAGCAACAGCCGAAAGAGATAGGGCAATGCCATGGCCGCATTGACCGCCAAAGTCACCGGAAGTGCAAGCGTTTCGGGCGAAATCACCGGATGCACGGCTAGGAATAATCCGGTCCCGATAACAAGGCCCGAGGCTGATAGGGGCAGCATGGCAGTCAGTTCCAACCAAGTTTCTCCGCGCACGACGGCAAGCGCCAGGGTCAGCGCGATCGTGCAGGCCAAAAGGGCGGATGCAATCGCAACCACCAACGACCGCATAAGTGCCTGCCAGATGCCCAAAGGCATTTCGGCCAAGCCGGGCAGGCCGCGCAGAACAACGGCGATCAGGGGGCCCAGAAGAAAGACGCAAGCGATCACGATCACCCCCCCGTCTAATAAGCGCCGCCATCCCACTGGCGCAGGCACATGCAACGCCCGACCCAAACCCGGGCCAAACCCTGCCCCCGTTGCAAGCCGCAGCGTGACGAGTGTCACCGCAGCGCAGAGCGCGAACTGCAAAACGGCCAGCAAGGCCGCGCGACCTAGGTCAAACTCGAATCTCAAAGCCTGATAAATTGACAGTTCAATCGTCGAGGCGCGGGGTCCACCGCCAAGGGTCAGGGCCACGGCAAAACTTGTCAGGCACAACAAAAACACCGTCGCCAAGGCACCCGGCAAAACGGCGCGCAGCATGGGCCATTCCAGATGCCGCAGCTGCGCCGAAGGCGGCATCCCCAGCGTAAGAGCAAGGCGAAACCGCTCGGCCGGGATGGATTGCCAGCCTTGCAGGATCATCCGCGTTGCCAAAGGCAGGTTCAAAAACACATGCGCCAGCACCACCCCATGCAGGCCAAAGATCGACAGTGGCGGCAGGCCAAATGCGCCAAGTGCTGCGTTAATCGGCCCAGCCCGACCAAAAACTGCCAAAAGGCCCAAAACGGCCACAACAACCGGCAGCAGAAATGGCGCGGCCAACAATCGGATCAGCAGTAAGTGGCCAACAAACCGGCGTCGGGCCAAGGCGCGTGCCAGAGGAATGGCCAAAAGGCATGACAGCAGCGCCGAAAGCGCCGCTTGAACAAGCGTAAAGCGCAGCGCCGCACCATCGGCAGGCCCCAGCGACCAATCGGTCGCATGGCCCGCCGTCAGCGCGGCACTGCCAAGCGTCAGCGCAGCAACGGTCAGCCCCAGAAAGGCCGCCGTTGCGCGTGCCGTTATTGCGCCAGTGCGGCTTGCCATTCCGCCACCGCTGCATCGCGCATCGCACCAGCCTCCTCTTGCGAGAACAACAGCGATTTCTCAGGCTGGATCAGGGTTTCAAAGCCCTGCGGCAGACCTTCGGCCAATGGATTGGCTGGATACATCCAGTTGGTTGTCGGGATCACGGCCTGCGCGGCATTACCTGCCAGATAGGCCAAAAACGCATCTGCCAACGCAGGTTGGTCGCTGGCCGCCAGTTTTCCGGCCACCTCAATTTGCAGATAATGCCCTTCTTCAAAGGCTGCGGCAGTCTTGGTTGCATCGCCTTCGGCAATCAAATGATAGGCGGGCGAGGTTGTGTAAGACAGCACCATATCCGCCTCGCCTTCCAAAAATAGACCGTAAGCTTCGGACCAGCCCGGCGTGACCGTCACGATATTGTCTTTTAGCCCGCCCCAAATCTCTGCCGCGCGGTCGCCGTAGGCCGATTTGACCCACATCACCAGACCCAAACCGGGGGTCGATGATCGCGGATCCTGAATAACGATTTTAAGGTCAGATGCTGCAAGTTCCTCAAAGGATTTGGGTGGATTGGCCAGCGAGGTTTGATGCACAAAAGCGAACCAGCCCCAGTCAAAAGGCAGGAAATTCGCATCGTCATAAGGCACGGGCAGGCCGGATACGGCGGGTTGGCCATGGGGCGCAAAAAGGCCCGTGGCGGCGGCCTGCGCCGTTAGATTGGTGTCGAGCCCAAGGATGACATCAGCCGTGCTGGCCGCGCCCTCCAATTGCAACCGCGCCAAAAGTGCCGCGCCATCACCCGCAGTGACAAAACGCAAATCGCAGCCGCAGCTTTCTTCAAAGCCCTTTTCAATGGCCGGCCCAGGGCCCCATTCCGAGGCAAAGCTGTCATAGGTGTAAACGTCAAGCACTGGGGTTTGTGCGGCAGCCAAGCTAGCAAAGCACGCAAAAGCCGCAGATAGGGGGATGGTTTTCATGTCTTCCTCCAATTGCGACGGGACAGGTCGGGATGGAGGTCTTCCATGCACCTTCCCTCCGCCGGTATGATCCGGTTCAGGTTCAACGGGTCCGCATTTCTGCATCTCAGCCCTTTCAGGCACCCCGAGGTGATTGGGAACATAGCGCCGCAATTGCCCGACGCAAGGGGCGTAAATCGACGCGCGCTTAACTCAGCGCGTAACCTTTTGCAGGCAAATGTTTAAGAAATGCGCAGCGCGAGGCGGCATAGACCCCTTCGATCTTATCCAGTTGATGAGGAATCTGGGACATGGCGGCCTGCCGTTCCTGCGTTTGGCATAATGCAGCCAGATCTGAAAACCCAAGATTCAACGCCGCACCCTTTAGAAAATGCAGCTGTGATTCCAATAATTTGGGGTCAGTCTCTGCCTGTATCTGGCGGATTGCATCATCCGCCTCTTCCAAGAACAATGCGATCACCTCGTCAAAATTTTCAACACCCACCTCATCGCGCAGCTCTGTAACACGCCCCCAGTCGATGCCAGTGTCACCGCCCCCTTCCAACATCCGCAGTCCTTTCCATGGCCTGACACCAATTGTGGCCAAAGCGTCTTAAGGAAGCGTTAGCCCGAGGTCGCGGTTACACAGAATTTTAGGTTTCACCCTCTTTTAAGACCTTGGGCTCAAACACAGACCACGGATTGGCTTGGCCAAGCGATGTGACCGGCAGGGGTGTCAGGTCATGGTGTTTCGGTGATGGGGGTATGCTGTGTTTTTGGGTGAGATGAACGAAGCGCTTGGCGCTGAAATGGGGCCAAATGGCCCTTTGCCGATCTTGGTGGTGGATGACAGCACCGCACAGCGGCGCGTTCTTGCGCTGCAATTGCGGCGTTGGGGTTATCAGGTGGTTGAGGCGGCAAGCGGTGAAGAAGCATGGCTGGCCTGCCAAAAAAAGCCGTTTGAAATGGTGGTGTCTGATTGGATGATGCCCGGCATGACGGGCCTTGAGTTTTGTCGAAAATTCAAAGACATGCCGCGTGACAGCTATGGCTATTTTATCTTGCTAACCTCAAAATCCGAAAAGGCCGAGGTGGCTGACGGGCTGGAGGTGGGGGCAGATGATTTTTTGTCCAAACCCGTCAGTTTGACTGAACTTCGCGCCCGATTGCGGGCGGGTGAACGTATTTTGGGCATGCAGCGCGAGTTGGTCCAAAAGAACCGCTTGATCGGCTCCACGCTGGATGAATTGCAAAAGCTTTATGATTCGCTTGACCGTGATCTTGTCGAAGCGCGCAAGTTGCAAGACGGTTTGGTGCGCGACCGTTTTCGTGATTACGGTACTGGCACAGTGTCTTTGCTATTGAAACCTTCGGGTCATGTCGGGGGCGATCTTGTGGGCAGCTTTGTGATCGATTCGCACCGTTTGGGCCTTTTTGCGGTCGATGTCTCGGGGCATGGTGTCGCCTCGGCCATGATGACGGCGCGGCTGGCGGGGCTTTTGTCAGGCGGGGCACCCGACCAGAATATCGCGCTGAAATTGGGGCCGTTGGGCAAGCAAGACGCCTATCCGCCCGCCATTGTGGCTGAGCGTCTGAACCGGCTGATGATCGATGATCTTCAGGTCGATCAATACTTTAGCCTTGTCTATGCCGAGGTGGATATGGCGAATGGCGCCTTTGCCTTTACGCAGGCAGGTCATCCGCACCCCATGGTTTTGCGCCGCAATGGCACGGTTCAGGTGCTGGGCCATGGTGGCATGCCGATTGGCCTGTTTGATGGCGCGGAATATGAGCAGATCAGCGGCCAACTTGCCCCGGGCGACCGGCTGGTTCTGACTTCGGATGGCTTGACGGAATGTCCTAACCCTGATGGCGAGGAACTGGGTGGCGACGGGCTTTTTGCGCTTTTGGCGGCGAATGCAGCACTTCCCAGCGCAGATCTTCTTGAGGCTTTGGTCTGGGATCTGTCCAAACATTCGGGTGGGCTTGAATTTCCCGATGATGTCTCGGCCCTGATTTTTGATTATCGCGGGCCTTGACTGTCGCGATCCGCCAAAACCTGCGCCAGCATCGCGCGATCCCCGTCATTTCCTAAAATATCAAGGGCTTGAAAAGCGGGCATCCAATGCGCGCTGTGACCTTTTTCCGTCGGCGGACCTAGTCGAAGGGTAGGGGTTGCGATGTAGATGGTGCAGATCTTTTCAGCCCAGCGATCATAATCCGGCATGTAGCAAAAGCGCCGAAAAGCCCCGAAACGCCGTGCTGCGGTGATCCGCCATCCGGTTTCTTCCATGACTTCACGGTGCAGCGCAGGCAGGGGGTGTTCACCCGGATCAATGCCACCGCCGGGCAGTTGAAACTCATCATCCGGTTCGGCCTGATGGGTCAGCAAGATATCATCGCCGCGCAATAAAACGGCGTAAACGCCGGGGCGGCGGCCATATTTTTGTCCTTGCTTCACCGCCTCGCCATAGCGTCTGATCATAATGCCCCCTTGGTGCGGCGGTTGCCCTGACTATATAGGCGCGATATGCCAAGAACGGCAGCCTTAGGAAACCCCATATGACCGCGCAGACCATCACTTGGGACGATACCGTCCTTCCCTTTCAGCTTGACCGCGCCGATGTGCGGGGTCGTGTCGCCCGCTTGGACGGTGTGCTGGATCAGGTGCTCAAGCAGCACAACTACCCTCCCGTGATCGAGGCGCTGGTGGCGGAAATGGCGCTTTTGACCGCGTTGATCGGGCAATCGGTAAAACTGCGCTGGAAGCTATCGTTGCAGGTGCGCGCCAAAGGGGCAGCACGTTTGATTGCCACCGATTACTATGGCCCGTCCGAAGAGGGCGAGCCCGCCCGCATTCGTGCCTATGCCAGCTATGACGCCGAACGTTTGGACCATGACGCCGCCCCGTTCAGCCAAATCGGCGAGGGCTATTTCGCTGTGATGATCGATCAAGGCGAAGGCATGGTGCCCTATCAGGGCTTTACCCCCATTGCGGGCGGTGCCTTGGCATCTTGTGCCGAGACCTATTTCGCGCAATCGGAACAGTTGCCCACCCGTTTTGTTCTGACCTTTGGCAAAAGCCAGGTGCCGGGCGGTCAGTCGCATTGGCGCGCGGGCGGGGTTATGTTGCAGCACATGCCCTCGATTGGTGGCAATCGCCCTGTAGCGGCCGAGGCCGGATCAGGTGAAGGCGGGCTTTTGAGCCACATCGATATTCTGTCGGGCGATGACAGCGAAAACTGGAACCGGGCCAACGCACTGTTGGAAACGGTGGAAGAGCTAGAGCTGATCGGACCATCGGTCTCTCCGACCGACTTGCTGGTGCGGCTGTTCCATGAAGAGGGTCCGCGCGTGTTTGGGGCCCAGCCGGTGCAATTTGGCTGCTCTTGCTCGGAAGATAAGGTGCGGCAGGCGATGTCGATCTATAGCCAAAAGGACATCAAGCACATGACAACCGAGGCCGGCGTGGTGACCGCCGATTGTCAGTTTTGCAGCGCGCATTACGAACTTGATCCCAAAACTCTGGGCTTTGAGGGTAAAAATGCCTGACGCCACGCGCCTGCGAGATGCGCTTTTGCGTCCCGCAGGCGCATCGTCAGATTTTGATCTGAACCCTGCCATTCAGCTGCCGCCGGGTCGTGTTTTGCGGCCTGCGGCGGTCTTGGTGGCGGTTTGGGGAGATCGGGTTCTGCTGACCAAGCGCTCCTCGCATCTCAAACATCATCCGGGGCAAATTGCCTTTCCCGGCGGCAAGCTTGATCCGACCGATGCCAGCCTTGAAGCCGCGGCCTTGCGCGAATCGCGCGAAGAGGTGGGCCTGCCCGAAGGCGCGGCTGACCTATGGGGTCGCCTGCCCGTGCATGAAACGGTGACGGGCTTTGTGGTGACGCCGATCCTCGCCCAAATTACCTCAGATTTTGTGCCACTGCCCGAAGCAGGAGAGGTGGACGAGGTGTTCACCGTGCCTTTGGCCCATGTCCTGAACCCGGCCTCTTATGTGATCGAGCGGCGGCGCTGGCGCGGAGAATGGCGGCGCTACTACGCGGTGCCCTATGGCCCTTATTATATCTGGGGGGCGACCGCGCGCATCTTGCGCGGCTTGGCCGAGCGGGTGGCGCAATGAAGATTTCAGGTGCGTGGTTGAACCACGCCGGAACGCAGGCGCTATGTGCGACGCTTGAGGCGGCGGGGCATCGGGCGCTTTTTGTCGGCGGCTGTGTGCGCAACGCGCTTTTGGGCGTTGCGGTGGCCGATGTGGACATTGCCACCGATGCGCGGCCCGAAACTGTGACTGCGTTGGCTCAGGCAGCAGGTCTGCGGGTGGTGCCGACGGGGATCGACCACGGCACGGTGACGGTGATTGCGGGCGGTGTGGCGCACGAGGTCACCACCTTTCGCCGTGATGTCGAAACCGATGGACGTCGCGCGGTGGTGGCCTTTGCCGTGGATGTGGCCGAGGACGCCGCACGGCGCGATTTCACGATGAACGCGCTGTATTCCGACGCGCGAGGCGAGGTCATTGATCCTTTGGGCGGCATGCCTGATTTGCAGGCGCGGCGCGTGAGGTTTGTGGGCGATGCCCATCTGCGCATCCGGGAAGATTACCTGCGCATTCTGCGGTTCTTCCGCTTTCATGCCCATTATGGCGACCCCTCGCAGGGGATGGACGCCGAGGGGCTGGCCGCCTCAGCCGAATTGGCCGAAGGGGTAGAGGGGTTGTCGCGCGAACGCATCGGCGCCGAGATGCGCAAGCTTCTGGCCGCGCCTGACCCTGCCCCTGCGGTTGCGGCCATGGCGCAGGCCGGGGTTCTAGCGCGGGTTCTGCCGGGGGCAGATATGCGGGCGCTGGCCCCCCTTGTGCATCTGGAGGCGGCTCTTGTGCCCCTGCGCTGGCAACGGCGTCTGGCGGTTCTGGGCGGGCAAGACGTGGCCGAGCGGTTGCGCCTGTCGCGCGCCGATGCGGCCAGCGTGGAGGCCTTGCGCGATGCGGTGGGGCGTGGGTGGTCTCTGGCGGCGCTGGGCTACAAACTCGGGGCCGAGGCCGGGGTCGATGCGGTCTTGCTGCGCACCGCCCTATTGGAAACCCCCTTGCCGCCGGACTGGCAGGCTGAAGTGGCGCGGGGGGCGATGAGCGTGATGCCCGTCACCGCCGCCGATCTGATGCCGGATCTGCAAGGTGCTGCGCTGGGCGTCCGGTTGAAAGAGATCGAGGCGCGCTGGCTGGCCAGCGATCTGCGGCTGACCCGCGCCGATCTTTTGGCCTGACGCGCTCGTCGGGCAGGTCCTGCACTCCTCGCGGTGATCTTCCGACGCATGCACGACGTGCTCAAGGAGGTGGCACGCAGGCGCAAGACGCGCTATCTGTTCCGTGCAGAGCAGGAAAGCCATGTTCAAGTTCTTTGAGGGGTTGGTCGACCCCTACGCCCCCTATCCGCAAAGCGATACGCCGCCGCGCAAGCTGTGGCCGTTTCTGGCTGACTACATCCGCCCCTTTCGCAAGGTGTTTGCGGCCACAGCCGTCTTGTCCGTACTTGCCGCTTTTGTCGATGTGGCGCTGATCTGGTATGTCGGTCGGCTGGTCGACCTTTTGGCTGAGGCGGGGCCTGCCGGTTTCTGGGCTGCCCATGGGGCCGAGGTGGTGGCGGTGGCGCTGGCCGTGCTGATCCTGCGGCCCTTGCTTTTGGTTGGCAATATCGCCCTGTTGCACAACACGATCCTGCCGAATTTCGGCACCATGATCCGCTGGCGCGCCCATGCCCATGTGATCCGCCAGCCGGTTGGCTGGTTTGAAAGCGATTTCGCCGGCCGGATTGCCAACCGGATCATGCAGACCCCCCCGGCGGCAGGCGATGCGGTGTTCCAGACCTTTGACGCGGTGGCCTTTGCCAGTGTGACGGTGGTTGGCGCCGGCATCATGCTGGCCGAGGCCGACCCCCGGCTCTTGCTGCCGCTTCTGGTGTGGTTCGCGCTTTACATGGCCTTGGTGCGCTGGACGGTGCTGCGCGCGGGTCCCGCCTCACAGGCCAGTTCGGATGCGCGCTCGGCCGTCACCGGCCGGGTGGTCGATGCCTATACGAACATTCATTCGGTCAAATTGTTTGCCCGGCATGAAACCGAGATGGCCTATGCCAAAGAAAGCATCGAACACGCGCGCGAGACCTTCAAGCAGGAGATGCGGATCATCACCAAGATGGATCTGGCACTCACCACCTTGAACGGGGCGCTGATCGTCTCGGTCACTGGCTGGGCGATCTTGCTTTGGGTGCAGGGCGCGGCGACGGTGGGCACGGTTGCGGCGGCGACGGCACTTGTCCTGCGGCTGAACAACATGACCTACTGGATCATGTGGGCCTTTACCTCGCTTGTGCAGGCGCTGGGCGTGGTCAAGGAGGGGATGGAAACCATCGCCCATCCGATCGGTCTGGTCGATGCGCCAGGGGCCAAGCCTTTGGCGTTTCGCGACGGTTTGATCGAGATCGAGGGCATCAGCCACCATTACGGGCGCGGCACGGGCGGGCTTCAGAACCTGTCGCTGATCATCAGGCCGGGGGAAAAGATCGGGGTTGTTGGCCGGTCAGGTGCGGGCAAGTCGACCTTGGTCAAGCTGCTCTTGCGGTTCTATGATACGGAATCGGGCCGCATCGCGATTGACGGTCAGGATATCGCGCAGGTGACACAGGACTCCTTGCGCGCCCAGATCGGCATGGTCAGCCAAGACAGCAGCCTTTTGCACCGCTCGGTGCGCGACAACATCCTCTATGGCCGCCCCGAGGCGAGCGAGGCCGAGATGATCGCCGCCGCCCACCGCGCCGAAGCGCATGACTTCATTCTGACGCTGGAAGATCCCCAAGGCCGCAAGGGCTATGACGCCCATGTCGGCGAGCGCGGGGTCAAACTGTCGGGCGGGCAGCGCCAGAGGGTGACGCTGGCACGGGTGGTCTTGAAAAACGCGCCTATCCTCGTGCTGGACGAGGCCACCAGTGCGCTGGATTCCGAGGCCGAGGCCGCAATTCAAGAGGCGCTTTATGGCGTGATGGAGGGCAAGACGGTGATCGCCATCGCGCATCGCCTGTCCACCATCGCGGCGATGGACCGTATCGTGGTTCTGGAAGATGGCCGCATTGCCGAAGAGGGCAGCCATGCCGCGCTTTTGGCGCGGGGCGGGCTATATGCCCGGTTCTGGGCCCGGCAATCGGGCGGCTTCATAGGGCTGGAGGAAGAAGCATGAGTTTGCTGCGGATGGGTGAATGGATTGACGCCTTTCGCCCCGCGAAATCGGCCCCACCGCAGACCTTGGGGGCGTTCTTCAACTGGGCCTTGCAAGGCTCATGGCCGCAGCTTTGGTTCTCGGCCTTTCTCTCGTCGCTTGCAGGCGTGACCGAGGTTGTCTCGGCCCTTGTTCTGGGATGGGTGATCGACGCGGCGGTGGGTGGCAATCCGGCGACCTTTTTCAGCGATCACTTCGATCTTTTGCTGTGGTCGATGGTGTTTTACCTGATCCTGCGGCCGCTCAGCTATGCAATCTCGTCGGCGTCGGTCCAGATCACGCTGGGGCCGAACCTGTTGCCCCTAGTCCTCAGCCGTCTGCACCGCTGGACCCTTGGCCAGGCGCTGACCTTTTTCGACAATGATTTTGCCGGTCGCATCGCGCAAAAGCAGATGCAGGCGGCGCGGGCGGTGACCGATGTCACCACCGAAATGATCAACACCGTGGCCTTTGCGCTGGCTTCGGTGGTCGCTTCGGTGGTGTTTCTCTTCTCGGTCGATCTGCGGATCGGGGCGGCGCTGGCGATCTGGCTTTTGGGTTATCTTCTGCTCATCAAGGTCTTTATCCCGATGGTGCGCGCCAATTCGGCAGCGCGGGCCAGCAGTCGCGCCATGGTGACGGGGCAGGTGGTGGACACCATCACCAACATCAAGACCGTCAAACTGTTCGCCCATGCCGCGTTTGAGGATCGGGTTGCGCTGAAGGCGATGGAGGTGTTTCGCGACCGGTCGCTGGAATACGGTGTCATCGCCGCGTGGTTCCGTCTGGCGCTGATGACGCTGGCGGGTATCTTGCCGGTGATCCTGATCGGCGGCACAATTTTCCTGTGGCAGGACGGGCTGGCCACACCGGGCGATATCGCGGCGGCCGGGGCCATTTCGATGCGGATTGCCCAGATGACCGGCTGGGTCAGCTTTACGCTGATGACGATCTACACCTCGGTCGGCGAGGTGGAGGATGGAATGCAGACGCTGGCCGTTGGGCACAGCCTTGCCGATGCGCCGGGCGCGGTGGAGTTGCAGCGCGTCAAGGGCGAGATCCGGTTTGACGGTGTGACCTTTGCCTATGGCCGCCAGCGTGGCGGGGTGGCGGATATTGATCTGACGATCCGGGCCGGAGAAAAGCTGGGGATTGTCGGGGCCTCGGGTGCGGGGAAATCCAGCCTCGTCGCCCTTTTGCTGCGACTTTACGACACCGAAAAGGGCCGGGTTCTGGTGGATGGCCAGGATGTCCGCGCGGTCAGTCAGGAATCCTTGCGCCGCCAGATCGGCATGGTCACGCAAGAAACCGCGATGTTCAATCGCAGCGCGCGCGACAATATCGGCTATGGCCGCCCCGACGCCAGCGAGGCCGAGATCATCGCCGCCTCAAAGGCCGCCGAGGCGCATGAGTTCATCCACAGCATGATCGACCATCAGGGGCGGCGCGGCTATGACGCCTATCTGGGCGAGCGCGGCGTCAAGCTTTCGGGCGGCCAACGCCAGCGCATCGCCTTGGCGCGGGCCTTCCTGAAAGACGCGCCGATTCTGGTCTTGGATGAGGCCACGAGTGCGCTGGACAGCGAGGTTGAGGCCAGCATCCAAGAGGCGCTGGGCCGGGTGATGGAGGGCAAGACAGTGCTGGCCATTGCGCACCGCTTGTCGACCATCGCCGCGATGGACCGCATCATCGTGATGGAGCAGGGCCGCATCGTCGAGATGGGCGATCACGCTGGCCTTTTGGCCAAGGGTGGGGTCTATGCCCGCTATTGGAATCGCCAATCTGGCGGGTTCATCGGCACGGATGAGGATGACGCGTGAAACTGACGATCGACAGGCTGGGCCACCACGGAGACGGTATTGCCATAGGTGACCATGGGCCGATCTATGTGCCCGGATGCCTGCCCGATGAAGAGGTGGAGGGCGATCTGGTCAAGGACACTCTGACCAATGTTCGGATCATCACCCCCTCGTCCAACCGGGTAAAGCCGCCTTGCGCTCATGCGCGCAGCTGTGGCGGCTGTCTGATGCAGCATGTCTCGGATGCGTTTGTCGCCGATTGGAAGCAGGGCATTGTGGTGGGGGCGCTGGCCGCACAGGGGCTTTCGGCCCCATTCCGGCCGATTGCCACCTCACCTGCGCGGTCGCGCCGTCGGGCGACGCTGTCGGCGCGCAAGACCAAGGGCGGCGTGCAGATGGGCTTTCACGCCCGCGCCAGTGATACGCTGGTGGCGGTGCCGAATTGCCAATTGTTGCATCCCGATCTGATTGCAGCTTTTCCCGCGCTTGAGGCTTTGGTCAAACTTGGTGGCTCACGCACGGTCGAGGTGCAGCTGACCATCACGCGCAGCCTTGCCGGGGCAGATGTGGCGGTGACCGGCGGCAAGCCCTTGGATGCGCAGATGCAGATGGAGATGGCGCGGCTTTGTGAGGCTGAAAAGATCGCGCGTCTCACTTGGAACGGCGAAACCGTGGCTTTGCGCGCCGCACCCATGCAGCGCTTTGGCCGCGCATTGGTAGCCCCGCCGCCGGGGGCTTTCCTGCAGGCTACGGCCGAGGGCGAGCAGGCGCTTTTGCAGGCCGTTGCCTTGGCCATTGGTCCGGCGAGCAAGGTGGTGGATCTTTTCGCAGGCTCTGGCACCTTTTCCATTCCTTTGGCCGAACGCGCCGAGGTGCATGCCGTTGAGGGCGAGGCCACGATGATCGCCGCCTTGGAAAAAGGGGCCCGCGCGGCCGAAGGGCTCAAACGGTTAACCACCGAGACGCGCGATCTCTTCCGCCGCCCTCTAGAACCGGATGAGTTCAAAGGCGTTGAGGCCGTGGTCATCGACCCACCCCGCGCCGGGGCCGAGGCTCAGGTCGCGGTTCTAGCCAAAACCAAGTTGCCCGTGATTGCCTATGTCTCGTGCAATCCGGCAACCTTTGCCCGCGACGCGCGTGTTTTGGTCGAGGCAGGCTATCGGCTCGACTGGGTGCAGGTCGTGGATCAGTTCCGCTGGTCTTCACATGTGGAATTGGCCGCCCGCTTTAGCCGCTAGGCTGATAAACATCTTGTGAGCTGCGAAACCCTGCTGGCCAGATGCGGCCAAATCCGCTATGCGGCCAAAAAAGACAGGCAAAACGGGGCGGTTTCGGCAGATGGCGTTTTTTCGGGTTTTTCTTTTGATCGTCGCGGCTTTTGCCGTGACTGCCTGCGGCAATCCCAGCAAATTCAAAAAGTATAATGGCCCCGAAGTGACCCAGATCCAGGTCCATAAGGCCGACCGCAAGATGTATCTGCTTCACAATGACAAAGTGCTAAAGGAATACAACGTCAGCCTTGGTTTTGCCCCCACGGGCCACAAGCAGTTTGAAGGCGATGGCAAGACGCCCGAAGGCGCCTATCGGATCAGCTATAAGAACCCGAATTCGGAATTTCATCTGTCGCTGAAGGTGAATTACCCGAATGAGGCGGATCGCGCCTATGCGGCGTCGCAAGGCAAGTCACCGGGTGGCGATATCTTTATTCATGGCGGCCCGAAGAAAAAGGTCAGTCGGCGCGATTGGACGGCGGGCTGTGTGGCTGTCTCGGACAAGCAGATGGAGACCATCTATTCCATGGTCAACGTCGGCACCCCCATTCTGATTTTGCCTTAATTCAGGCATGAAAAAGGGGGCCACTGGCCCCCAAAAGCGTTGCGCTTAACGACAAGTTTCAAGCGCCCGTCAGCAGTGTCCACCAGATCTTGCCACCCGGTTCTTGGAACCAGGCAAAGCCCATGTTCCGCGCCGCAGGGTCCACAATCACATTGCGGGTATCGGGCTGGGCCAGCCAAGCGGCAAGAGTTTCCATCTCGGTCTCGAAGGTTTCCGAAATCAATTCGCCCAAGAACTGGCCCTGATACCCAACACGTTGCACGCGCTGCAGTGGGGATGAGCCGTCCGAGCCAAAGTGCCAAGGCCGGTTTTGCACGGACATGTCGCGCGAATGGGTCAGTGCGGCGGCGGTCAGCTCTGCGTTCAGTTGCAGCGGGCCCGCCCCTCTGGCCGCGCGCAGAGTATTGATGGAATCCAGCACCCGGAACGGGATCTTTTCGGCCGTCGCGTTGTTGATTTTGTAAACCCGCGGCAGGGGCTTGCCGTCGGCCCCCAGTTTTGGCTGGCTGACGCCCACGCCACATGCCCCCAGCGCAACCGCCGCACCACCCATCAAGAGGAATGACCGTCTGTTCATCTTGTATCACCACCCAAAGACCCACCGGGGGCCATATTGCGCCTGTGTTTATCCAATGTCGCGCCAAGGAGCAAACCCAACTCTGCGTGACCTTGCCGATTTGGCCATGATGACAGGCGTTTGATTTGCGCCGATCAACGGCTGTGTGTAAAAGGCGGCAAATCCAACCTCACGGAGATCAGCGGATGACCGCCGAAAATCGCAAGTCGCTGAACCGCCGCCTGTTTTTGGGTGGCGCAGCCGCCATGACCACAGCCGCCGCTCTTCCGGCCTTTGGTCAAGTGCTTGATGGTAGCACCGAAATGTTGCCACCCGCCGGAGCGCAAGTTCGCAACAACGTGTCCAGCTTTCGCATGCTGGACTGGAGGGGATATTTCGACAACACCCGCAACGGGGCGATTTTGGTCGATATCACCTCGCGCGCGCTGCACTATTGGTCGGAAGATCAGTCGATCTATCGGCTTTATCCCACATCGGTTCCCCTGTCGGAAGAATTGACGCGCCGTGGCCGCACCGAAGTGACCCAAAAGGTTGTGAACCCAACGTGGCGCCCGACGCCCTCGATGTTGGAGCGTAACCCCGAGTGGCCCCCGGTCGTTGAAGGTGGGTCGCCAGACAACCCCTTGGGAACCCGCGCTTTGTATCTAAGCTGGACCTATTACCGCATCCACGGCACCCATGACACCCGCAAGATTGGGCGTCGGTCGTCGAATGGTTGCGTCGGCCTTTACAACGAACACATTCAAGAGTTGTTCGATATGGCAAAAGTTGGCACGCAAGTGTTGCTTATTTGACGACATGGGCTGCGCTGCGATCCGTCACGCGCACGGGTGGATTGCAAATTGCCCGGCAAGCTGATTATGAGTGCAGCATGAGGTATTGTCTTGGGTGCTTGGCGTCGCCTCTGAAAAATTCGACGTCACGCAATAACTGGAGGTCACTATGAAAAAGATCGCTCTCGCCGCCGCTCTGTCGGTTGCTGCTACCACCGCTTTCGCTGGCGGCATGGCTGAACCCGTGATGGAGCCGGCTGTTGTTGAAGCTGGCGCTTCGTCGTCGGGCGGCATCGTTCTGCCGCTGCTGCTGCTGGTGGCTGTTGCCGCTGCTGTGGCTGCTAACTAATCCTTCTTGGATTAAAAAGTTAAGGACGACAGGGTTCCTGTCGTCCTTTTCTTTTGCGCAATCGGTATGTTGGGCCAGATCAGACCCAGCCCACCAGATTTTCCTGAATGACTTGCACCAGCGTATCGATATGGGCTTCGTCGTCGTTCAGGCAGGGGATATAGGTAAACTCCTCACCGCCCGCATGTTCAAAAGACTCGCGGATTTCGCCGTTGATCTCTTCCAAGGTTTCGATGCAATCGGCCGAGAAGGCGGGCGCGATGACGGCGATACGCTTTTTGCCTTCTTTCGCCAGATCCGCCACATGATCCACCGTATAGGGCTTTAGCCATTCTTCCCGGCCAAAGACCGATTGGAAGGTGGTGATGATGTCCGCCTTGTCCCAGCCCAACCGTTCCCGCAACAGGCGCGTGGTTTTGGCGCATTGGCAGTGATAGGGGTCGCCCTCCATCAAATAGCGGATCGGCATCCCATGATAGCTGGCCACCAGCACATCGGGGCGCACCTCCATTTTCGCATAGGCCCGCTCAACCGATTGGGCCAGAGCCTCGATATAGGCGGGGTGTTCGAAATATTCAGGCACCACCCGCGCGGCAGGCTGGCGCTTTTCTTTCATCAATGCGCGAAAGAATGCATCATTCGCCGTGGCCGAGGTGGCACCCGCATAATGCGGATAAAGCGGGAAAAACAGGATCTTTTCCACACCCGCAGCCACCATTTCCTGCACCTTTGAGGCGGTCGAGGGGTTGCCATAGCGCATACAGAAATCCACCAGAACCTTGTCTCCATGCAGCGATTTGATCTGCGCGGCAATCGCGGCGGTCTGATCCTTTGTGATGGTCAGCAGCGGGCTTTCGTTCTTTTCATGGTTCCAGATCAGCTTGTAATTCGCGCCGCTGGTAAAGGGCCGTTTCGTCAAGATGATCAGCTGCAACAATGGCTGCCATTTCCAATCGGCAATATCCACCACCCGCTTGTCGGACAGAAACTCATTCAGATAGCGGCGCATCGACCAGTAATCATAATTGTCAGGCGTGCCGAGATTGGCCAGAAGAATGCCCACCTTTGCGGCCTTAACCTTGGGATGGTTGGCGGGTGCGTGGGCCAAGCGGCCTTCACCGGGCAGGACGTCGGTCATGTCATTCCTCATGTTGCTAGACCCCGAAATAAGCTTAAGCGCGGCGCGGTCAACCTTTTTGGTCGGAAAGCGGGGACTGTGCGACATTCAGCGCATCGGCCAGCCGTGTGGCAGCTGATCCGGGGCGCAGGGGTTTTTGCTGGGTCTCATGTGGCGCCCAGCCGGTCAGGCAGATGATGTCAAAGGTCGCAGGGATGCGCCCTTCGGTGGTGGCAAAGCGCTGGTGATAGATCTCGGCGGCCCGCATCAGCACCGCGCGGCGGGTGGGCCGGCGCAGCCGCGCGGCCAGCGCATTGCCTTCGCCCATGGCGCGTAGGTCACGCATCAGGTGCAGCGCGCTTTCATAAAGCACGGTTTTGGTAAAGCTGTCGGCCACCGGCAGCGCAAAGCCTGCCCGTCCCAAAAGCCCACCCAGATCGCGGATCTCCCCCATGGGCAGGACGCGCGGCGAAAGCCCGCCTGTCACCTCGGTCTCAGCCTCGGCCAAAGAGGCCCTCAGCTCGTGCAGGGTCTGCCCGCCAAACATGAACCCCATGAACAGCCCATCGGGCCGCAGCGCGCGGCGGCATTGCACCAACTGCCCAACTGGGTCATTCGCCCAATGCAGCGCCAAGGCATGGATCACCAAATCATGCACGCCAAGCTCCAACGCCAAGGTGTCGTCATCGGCAATTGTCGGAAAATTTGGCCACAGGTTTGGAAAAGCTGTCACCACCACCGGGGCTGTGAAGGTTTTGTTAACCTCCAGCAGTCTTTCCTGAACCTCGTCAGCCACCTCTTGTTGCAAGAACAGGGCAGAGGCGCGGGCGCGGTGCAGGGCCAAGGCCTGACGATCGGTCAAAAGGGGGTGGGTCATGCTGGGGCAACATAGGGGGCGCAGATGCAAATGCAAGCTGGCGTGATGCGCAGTCTGGCGGTTGATGCGCTGCATTTGCTTTATCCCCCGCAATGCCTGACCTGTGGCGCCATGGTCGCCACCGATTTCGGGCTTTGCGGCCCCTGCTGGCGCGAGACGCCATTTATCAGCGGGCTGGTTTGCGATCTGTGCGGCGTGCCGATGCCGGGCGAAGATACGGGCCATGCGGAACATTGTGATGACTGCCTAACGATTGCCCGGCCGTGGTCGCAGGGGCGATCTGCGCTTTTGTATCGGGACAACGCCCGCGCCATGGTTTTGGCGTTGAAACATGGCGACCAGCTGGATCTGGTTCGTCCCGCGGCCCAGTGGATGATGCGGGCTGCGGGACCGATGATCGTGCCCGATATGCTGGTTGTGCCGGTGCCCTTGCACTGGATGCGGCTGTTTCGGCGGCGCTACAATCAGTCGGCGCTTTTGTCGCAGGCCATTGCGCGGGCGGCAGGGCTTTCGCATTGCCCCGATCTTCTGCGCCGCCGCCGCGCCACCCCCACCCAAGAAGGGCGCGGTCGCGATGCGCGCTTTGCCAATATGGCCCAAGCGATTGATCTGCACCCCAAACGCAGCGCGCTGGCCGAGGGGCGGCATATCCTGCTGATTGATGATGTGATGACGTCGGGGGCCACGCTGGCCGCCGCAGCCGAGGCTTGTGTGGCGGGCGGTGCGCGGGCGGTGTCGGTTCTGACCATGGCGCGCGTTGCGAAGGATGCCTAAATCCTTATAGTCGCGCCGAACGCTTCGGCTGCCCCAAGGATTGTGCCATGAAACCGGTTGAAATCTATACCACCCAGACCTGCCCCTATTGCATCGCGGCCAAACGATTGTTGGTAAAAAAGGGTGTCGAGTTCAAGGAAATCGACGTGGGCGGTCAGCCCCAGTTGCGCGCCGCCATGACGCAGCGCGCTGGCGGGCGCACCTCGGTGCCGCAGATTTTCATCGGCGGGCAGCATGTGGGCGGTTGCGATGATCTGCATGCGCTGGATCATGCGGGCAAGCTTGATCCGATGCTGGCCTGACCCATGCGCGCAGCTTTGGTGCAGTTGAATGTGGGCGATGATCCGGCGGCGAACCTGCCGGTGACGGTGGATCTCGTCCGCCGCGCGGTGGTGGGCGGTGCGGGTTTTGTGCTGACGCCGGAATGCACCAATGCGCTGTCGAGCAACCGCGCCCATCAACGCACCGTGCTGCGCCATGAGGGTGATGACCCCACACTTGCCACCCTGCGGGATGAGGCGGCGCGGGCCGGGATCTGGCTTTTGATCGGTTCGCTGGGCGTTTTGACCCATGATGCCGATGGTCGTTTTGCCAATCGGTCGTTCCTGATCGCCCCCAGCGGAGAGATCGCCGCCCGTTATGACAAGATTCACATGTTTGATGTGAATGTCTCGGAAACCGAGGTTTACCGCGAATCGGCAGGGTATCGCCCCGGCGCGGCGGCGGTTTTGGCGGATGCTGGCTTTGCCAAGATAGGTATGAGCGTGTGCTATGACCTGCGCTTTGCCCATCTGTTTCGCAGTCTGGCGCAGGCAGGGGCGCAGATTTTGACGGTTCCGGCGGCCTTTAACCACATCACCGGTGCGGCGCATTGGGAGGTCCTGTTGCGCGCCCGTGCGATTGAAACAGGCTGTTTCGTGCTGGCCCCGGCGCAGACCGGCTTTCACCCGGAAACCGATGGCAAGGGTCGGCGCACCTATGGCCATTCTCTGGCCATTGCCCCTTGGGGAGAGGTTTTGGCCGATGCGGGCACCGAACCGGGCGTCACCTTGGTGGATCTGGATCTGTCGCAGGTGGCAATAGCGCGCGCGCGTGTGCCCAGCCTATCGCATGACCGGGAGTTTACCGGGCCATGACTGACCGCATTGATGATCTGGCAATCAGCCTGTTTGGTGAGTTGTTCATGGCCGATCAATTGGCCCGAAACCGTGTGTCAAAGGCCCTGCCAAAAGGGATGGAGCTATCGCATTTCTCGGTGCTGAACCACCTTGCGCGGCTGAATGACGAACGCACCCCGGCCCAATTGGCGCGGGCCTTTCATGTGACGCGCGGCGCGATGACCAATACCTTGGCCAAGTTGGAATGGGCGGGACATGTGCATATTCGCCCCGATTGGGACGATGCACGGCAGAAATTCGTGGCCATCTCGCCTGCCGGACGCGCGGCGCGCGATGCTGCCGTTGCAGCCGTGATCCCGATGATCGCCGATGTGGTTCAAAGCCTTGGCCACGATAAGGTGCGTGCGGTTTTGCCAATCTTGCGCGAAATGCGGGTCATGCTGGAAGGCGAAGGCTAAGCGGTCTTATCCCGGTGCCGCGACATGGCGCATCTGGGCACGCATCACAGCGACCCCACGGCCATCTTCCGCCAATATCTCGACATCATAAAGCGATGACCGCCCGTTGCGCGCGATAAACCGCCCCGTGGCGATGAGTGTTTCCCCCGCCCGACCGGGCGATAGGAATGTGATGGTGTTGGTTTGGGTCACCGCACGCTTACCTGTGGAATTGGCGGCAAAGCCTGCTGCGCAATCAGCCAAAAGATGCACCACCCCACCATGCGCGGTGCCATGACCGTTCATATGCCGCGCCTCAAGCCGAAGGCGCAGTTCGGCCCGGTTGTCGCGAGCTTCTATCAAGTCAACACCCATCTCGATCGGGGCAGGATCATTGGCCCAAAACTCTTGCATCGCTGGCGTAATGCGGTCTGTCATTGCGCCAACATCTCTTTGACCATGGGCACCACCTGCTCGCCATAAAGCCGGATACATTCCATCAACTGGCCATGTGGCACGGGGCCGGTTGAATATTTCAGATCAAACCGCTGCACACCCAGATCGCGCATCGCGCCTGCAATCTTGCGCGCCACGGTTTCGGGGCTGCCCACATACAAAGACCCATTGTCGATTTCATCGAGATAACGGTCTTTTGTAGTGGGTGGCCAACCGCGCTCGCGGCCAAGGCGGCCGAACATTTCGGCATAATGGGGCCAAAGCTGTTCGCGGGCGGCTTCGTCTGTCGCGGCAACGAACCCCGGAGAGTGAATGCCGATGGGCCTGACCTGACGGCCAAGCTGGGCGCAAGCCCGCTGATACAAATCGACATAAGGTGTAAAACGCCGAGGGTCGCCGCCAATGATCGCCAGCATCAATTGCAAATCCTGCCGCACCACGCGCACCACGGATTCAGGGCTGCCACCAACGCCCACCCAAACCGTCATCGGTTGGGCCAAGGGCGGATAGACCGTCTGGTTGACCAAGGGGCTGCGATGCTGACCCTGCCATGAAAAGGGGTTTTGCCGTGCCAATTTGGCAAAGAGATCAAGCTTTTCCTCAAACAAGAGGTCATAGTTTTGCAGATCATATCCAAAGAGCGGATAGCTTTCTGTAAAGCTTCCCCGGCCCAAGATCGGCTCTGCCCTGCCGTTGGACAGCGCATTTAGGGTAGAAAAGCGTTGGAACACCCGGATCGGATCATCCGACGACAGCACAGAAACGGCGGTTCCCAGTTTGATGCGGGTGGTGCGGCTGGCAATGGCAGCCAACAGGATTTCCGGCGAGGAAATGGCAAAGTCAGACCGATGATGTTCCCCAAGTCCGATAAAGTCGATGCCAAGGCTATCGGCCAGAGCCGCCTCATCGACAACATCGCGCAAGACCTGATCCATGGGCTTTATCTGCCCGTCAGCCCCAAGGCTGACATCGCCAAACGTGTCTAAACCCAGTTCGATGGTTGTCATCTGCTACACCTATGTCATCTTGAACCAGACGATACCTGCGCCACCGATCAAGGGAAAGGCAGGGGTTGCACAGCGCCTGTGCAAAACACATATAATAGTTTGAATGTTTATGTGTGATATGCTAACTCGAGCAAAATGAAACAGGAAAGGGCGCGCCTTGGCACTTCGTTCTTTGATCTTGGTCAGTCTTCTGACCGCCATCCACGCAGCGCCCCTTTCTGCGGGCGAAATGGTGCTACAGCCAATTGAGTCTGTTGAAACCAAAGCACTTTTCGGCCGTGTCGAAAGCCGATTTGTGGTGCCGGCCCGCTCTCGTATCGGCGGCACCTTGACCGCACTTGAGGTGACCGAAGGGTCAGAGGCGCGCGCCGGGCAGGTGATCGCCCGCATCACCGATCCCAAACTGGAATCGCAACTTGCGGCGGCGGATGCGCGGATTTCTTCGGCCCGCTCCCAGTTGGAAAACGCGGAAACCGAGCTTGCCCGCAATGAGGAATTGTTGGCCAAAGGCGCGACCACGACGCAGCGCGTCGATCAGGTGCGCACCACGGTTGAGGTGGCCCGCAATGCCGTGGCCGAGGCAGAGGCCGCCCGGCAGGTGACGGCTACGCTGATTGAAGACGGCAATGTGTTGGCTCCGGCTGATGGGCGGGTTCTGTCAGTTCCGGTTCGGTTGGGCGCGGTTGTGATGCCGGGTGAACCTGTTGCAACGATCACCGGCGGCGGGGTGTTCCTGCGTCTGGCCATCCCTGAGCGCCATGCTTTCGGTCTGACCGAAGGGGCAAAGGTCGATGTGGATGGAGGCAGCGGCGTCATTGAAAAGGTTTACCCGCAAATCGAACAGGGCCGGGTGATTGTAGATGTGGCCGTTGACGGGCTGTCGGATACCTTCATCGGTCAGCGTGTCTTGGTGCGTGTGCCCGTCGCGGCTCGACAGGTGCTTGCGGTGCCGGATGCGGCGATTGAACAGCGCGCGGGGCTTGATCTGGTAACCCTCAAAACTGCCGAGGGCGTGGTGCAGGTCACTGTGATTCCCGGTGCTGAAATTGCCGGACCTGACGGCCCTTTGCGCGAAATTCTGACCGGCCTGCGCGCTGGTGACACGGTGATCACGCCATGAGCAAGCCCGATACGACCCCCGAACAGCTGACCTCATCCGGCATTGCCGGGAACCTTACGCGTGCCTTTATCACCAGCCCTCTGACGCCGCTGTTCTTGCTGGCCGCACTTGTGCTGGGCCTTGTCGCCTTGGTGACCTTGCCGCGCGAGGAAGAGCCGCAGATCTCCGTGCCGATGGTCGATATCCATCTGCGTGCCGACGGGTTGCGCGCCGAAGATGCGGTCAAGCTGGTGACAGAGCAGCTTGAAACCATTGTGAAATCCATTCCGGGCGTCGAGCATGTCTATTCTCAGACCCGTGACGATGGCGCGATGGTCACTGCACGGTTCGAGGTGGGCACTTCGGGCGATGCAGCGATTTTGCGCGTGCATGAAAAGATGCGCGCCAACATGGACCGAATTCCGGGCGGCATTCCCGAACCCTTGATCGTGGGGCGCGGCATTGATGATGTGGCGATCATGGTGGTTACCCTGTCGCCGAACCCACAGGTCGCAGACCGCTGGACCGCCGCCGATCTGACGCGCGTGGCCCGTGAAGTGCAGGTCGAGGTGGCAGCATTGCCCGATATCGGGCTGACCTATCTGGTGGGTGAACAGCCCGAAGAAATCCGAATCAATCCCGATCCAGAGCGTCTGGCGCAGGCGGGGCTGACCTTGCAGGCGCTGGCTGGAAAAGTCGAAGGTGCCAATAAGGCCTTTGCGCTGGGCAATATCCGCCAAGATGGCAAACAAATAGATCTGGCAGCAGGCGAGACCCTGCAAGGGCTTGACCAGATTTCAAATCTTCTGGTCACCACCCGCGATGGCCGCCCGGTCTATCTGCGCGACGTGGCCACGGTCAGCCTGAAAACCGACCCCAAGGAAAACCGCGTCTTTACCATGTCAAAGGCCGATGGCAGCACCTTTGATGTGCGCGTGCCTGCCGTGTCCTTGGCGGTGGCCAAGCGGCCCGGTGCAAATGCCGTGGCGATTGCCGAAGAGATTCGTCACGCGATCTCCGGGCTTGAGGGCAAGATCATTCCGGCTGATCTGACGGTGGAATTCACCCGCGACTATGGTGAAAGTGCGGATGAAAAGGCCAATGAGCTGTTGTTCCACCTCGCGCTTGCGACGATTTCCATCGTGGCGCTGGTCTGGGTGGCCATTGGCTGGCGCGAGGCGGTCGTGGTGGCCATCGTCATTCCGGTCACCATTCTGCTGACGCTCTTTGCTGCCCGCATCATGGGCTATACGCTGAACCGCGTGTCGCTTTTCGCGCTGATCTTCTCGATCGGGATCCTAGTGGATGACGCGATCGTGGTGATCGAGAACATCGCGCGGCATTGGGCGATGAAAGATGGTCGCAGCCGGGCGCAGGCCGCGATTGATGCGGTGTCTGAGGTGGGCAATCCCACAATCGTGGCGACGCTCACGGTGGTGGCCGCCCTTTTGCCGATGCTCTTTGTCAGCGGGATGATGGGCCCCTACATGAGCCCGATCCCCGCCAATGCCAGCGCGGCGATGGTGTTTTCCTTCTTCGTCGCCGTTATGGTTACGCCTTGGCTGATGATGAAGTTCGGCAAGGCCGACGGGCACGGCGGTGGCCATGGCCATGATGCCGCGGATGGCGGCGCTTTGGGCCGGGCCTATCGTAAGGTTGCCCGTCCGATCCTGACCAGCCGCAAGAATGCGACGCGCTTTTTGTTGGCCGTGACGGCGGCCACAATCCTGTCGATGGGGCTTTTCTATACCAAATCGGTCACAGTCAAACTTTTGCCCTTTGACAACAAATCCGAACTGGCCGTGGTTCTGGATATGCCGCGCGGGTCTTCGGTTGAAGAAACCGACCGGGTCCTGACCCAAATCGCCACGGCGCTGGAGCCGGTTGAAGAGATCATCTCGATCCAGTCGCATGCGGGCACCGCAGCGCCCTTCAACTTCAACGGTCTGGTGCGTCACTACTACCTGCGCAATGAGCCGCGCTATGGTGATTTGCAGGTGAACCTGTCGCCGAAGGGCGAGCGGGACCGTGAAAGCCACGAAATCGCTTTGGACTTGCGCCAACGCGTTCTGGCGCTGGATCTGCCCGATGGCGCGGCAATCAAGGTGGTGGAACCTCCACCCGGTCCGCCGGTCATGGCCACGCTTCTGGCCGAGATTTACGGCCCTGATGCTGAAACCCGCCGCGCCGTGGCGTTGAAGCTGCGCGAGATTTTCGCAACCATCCCCTTCATCGTGGATGTGGATGACAGTTTCGGTGTGCCCTCTGAACGGCAAAGACTGGTGCTGAATGACGCCAATCTTGACTTCCACAAGGTCGAGCAGGGCGATGTCTTCCAGACCATTGGCCTGTTGTATGGCGGCACGACGGTGGGTTATTCGCACCGCTCGGAAGGGCGCCAGCCGCTGCCCATTCGGCTGGCCCGCGACAAGGCCGATATGGTTCTGGACGAACGCGCCCTTTCAACACCCATCCCGGCCAATCTCTTGCCAGGGGATCGGTCGGTGGTGGAACTGGGTGATGTGGTTGAGATCAAGACCGAGATGCAGTCGCATCCGATCTTCCGCCACAACGGCCGCGCCGCCGAAATGGTCACGGCAGAGCTGGCGGGCGATTATGAGGCGCCGCTTTACGGCATCATCGCCGTCAACCGCGCCATCGAGGCCGCCGATTGGGGCGATCTGCCCAAACCCAATATCAGCCTGAACGGCGTGCCCGAAGATCAATCGGTGCCCACCGTGCTGTGGGACGGCGAATGGGAGGTGACCTGGGTCACGTTCCGCGACATGGGGGCGGCCTTTGGGGTGGCGCTTTTGGGGATTTACATCCTCGTCGTCGCGCAGTTCGGCAGTTTCAAGCTGCCGCTGGTGATCCTGACGCCGGTGCCCTTGACCTTTATCGGCATCATGATCGGGCATTGGATGTTTGGCGCGCCCTTCTCGGCCACGTCCATGATCGGCTTTATCGCTCTGGCGGGGATCATCGTGCGCAACTCGATCCTGCTGGTCGATTTCATCCTGCATGCCCGCAAGCCCGGCGTGCCGCTGATCGACGTTCTGCTTGAGGCCGGGGCGATCCGGTTCAAGCCGATCCTGCTGACCGCGCTTGCCGCGATCATCGGCGCGATCACCATCCTGACCGACCCGATCTTTCAGGGGCTGGCGATCAGCCTTCTTTTCGGGCTGATCTCGTCCACGCTGCTGACGGTTCTGGTCATTCCGGCCATCTATATCTGGCTGCGCGGGGACAAGCCGACCAAGGCATAAGCCTAAAGGTGATGCGGGATAAGGGGCTGCCGTTTGGCGGCCCCTTATTGCGTCAACAACCCGTCAATCGCGTTGGTGATCGGGCGGGCGTCAGGCTTCGTCGTCGATCCCCAGGCTTTAACAAACTCCCCATCGGGGCCGATCAGCACCTTGTTAAAGTTCCAGCCGGGGGTGAAGCCATGGGCATCGCGCGCCCAGGCATAGAACGGGTGAACCTTGCCCTTCGCCACATTCTGGATAGTGGTCATCGGCAGGTTCAGATCGAAATTCACCTCGCAGAATTCCTTGACCTCGGCCTCGCTGGCCAGTTCCTGCGCGAAATCGTCTGAGGGCACGGCCAGCACCACGGCACGACCCTGATAGCGGTCAGAGAGGTCCTGAAGGTTCTCATACTGCCCGGCAAAGCCACAGAGCGAGGCGGTGTTCACCACCAGCACAGGCTTGCCGCGCCAATCCTTGGTGGAATAGCTGCCGCCATCAATCGAGGAGAAGGTGAAGCTCGGCGCGTCGGCCCGTGCGGCCACGGGGGCGGAAACCACAAGGGCCAGCAAAGCTGCAAGACGAAGGGTGCGCATGAATACCTCCTGCAAGTGCAGAAGATACGCAACTTTCACGGCATTGGATCAGCGGCGGATTGTGTCGCCGGGTTCCAGCGTGGGGAAAAGCTCCACCACCTCGCCGCCGATCACGCCCTGTTGCGACTTGCCGGCGATGATCTCGGCCGCGCGGCGGCCGATTTCCAGACGGCAGGCATCCATGGTGGCCAGTTTGCGCGGCAGACCGTCCAAAAGCTCAACCCCATTGAACCCTGCCAAACCGATCTTGCCCGGCACATCCAGACCCTGCTCAAGGCAGTACAAAAGCCCGCCCGCGCCGATCATGTCATTGGAATAATAAAGAAAATCAATATCCGGCTTGCGCGTCAACACGGCCTGAGTCATCTCGCGACCCTTCAAAAGTGCCGAGCCGCCCGAATAAAATTCGCTGTCAGCAAGGGAAAGCCCGGCCTTCGCCAGCGCCTCTTCAAACCCCTCAAGCCGCTTTTTCGCGCGGAAGTCATTGGGCATCTGCGTGCCGAGAAAGGCAATCCGCCGATAGCCCGCGGCCACGATGGCCTCGGCCATCTGGCGCCCGGCGCGGCGGTGCGAAATGCCAACGGCGCTGTCAATCGGGGTGCCGTCGATGTCCATGATCTCGACAATTGGCACGCCAGCCTGTGCCATCATGGCGCGTGCGGCATCGGAATGTTCAAGCCCGGCCACGATCAACCCAGTCGGTCGCCAAGAGAGCATTTCATAGATCACGGCCTCTTCACGGTCGGGCGAATAGTTGGTCACGCCGACCACGGGTTGCAGGCCGGTATCCTCTAGCACTTCGGAAATCCCGGTCATCACTTCGGGAAAGACCATGTTCGACAGCGACGGGATCACCACCCCCACAAGATTGACGCGCTGGCTGGCTAGGGCTCCGGCAATCTTGTTGGGAACATAGCCCAATGTCCGGGCGGCCTGAAGGACGCGTTCCCGCGTGGCATCCGACACATCGCCCCGGTTACGCAAAACGCGGCTGACCGTCATCTCACTGACACCCGACGCCTCCGAGACATCGCGCAAGGTCAAAGTGCGGCGGGGATCGGTATTGGCTGGGTTGGTCACGGCTATCGCCCCATGATGCATCTCACATCTTGTTAGCGGTAAAACCCGCCCTGTCCAAGACTGTTCATTTTACCGAATGCTGGCCCGTTGCCTTTGGCGGCATTTGCGCGCAAAAAGGCCCTGCTGGCCCCGTGGCTCAACTGGATAGAGCAGCCCCCTCCTAAGGGGCAGGTTGGTGGTTCGAATCCACTCGGGGTCTCCATTTTATTATTTAAATTCAATAACTTATGGATTTCGATTTTCTTGAAATCGGTCAAAAATACCCAAAAAGTCATGCACAAACGATGCACAAAATTGTGTCTCTGAGCCTAAGTTGTTGATATTCTTGATCTGCGATTGGTCGAGGGTTCGTGATGGAAAAGCAGAAGTATGAGGACATTCGGGGCGACGGCAGACTGATGTTGTGGCAACGGGGCGGTCCAGATCAGAATTTCTCAGTTCGCATTACCGTCCCTGGGTCAAAGTCATACAAACGGTTATCGTCCAAGACTTCAGATCGGAAAGAGGCGATCAAAGTCGCCCTTGAACTGTATGACGATCTTTATCATCAGGTCAGGACGACAGGCTCGATCCACTCGACGACCTACGGCGATGTGTTCAACAAGTGGCGGCAGTCAAAACAGAATTCACATGGCGCGGAATCAAAGAAGGATCGGTCGGTCGAATACGCCGAAACCTATTCACTAGGTTACTTCGGGGCGATGCGGATCGACCAGATCACAGCGAAGGATCTCCACAAATATTGGGATTGGCGAAAGGTCAATTTCAAGAAGAAGAAGCCGTCAGACGAAACCCTGAACCGAGAACGGAACGCCATTCAAGGGTTGATGAGATTTGCGCTTCAACATGGATATCTTGCGACACCATTGAAGATCCCGAAACTGGAAACGAAAGGGATCAGCCGACGCCCGACCTTCACACTGCCAGAATGGAAAAAGATCACGGTCGGGATGAGGACGTGGGTCGAAGATGGTCGAGCAAAAGGTCATTGGCGGGAACGGTTTGTCCTACAGCAATATGTCCTGTTACTCAGCAACAGCGGTATTCGTATTGGTGAGATGAGAAACGTGACATGGGATGATGTTTCATCGGTCGATGGAGCCGATGGCAAACTGATCATCATAAAGGTCAACGGCAAAACCGGGATGCGAGAGGTCGTCTGTAATCCGGGAAGCGAAGTCTATCTGCAACGCTTGTACGACCTGCGCAAAGATGAATTGGGCGGTGCTGCTCCGGCACTGAGCGAACCAGTTTTCATCAACCCACACACAGGGTCACCGATCACGTCATTCAAGGTCGGGTTCAACTCAATGTTGAAGTGGTGTGACGTGCCAATTGCCAAAGACGGTATGAACCGCACGATCTATTCCCTTCGCCATTTCTACGGCACACAGAGGCTACGGGGTAATATCAACCCCTATATCTTGGCGAAGAATATGGGGACGTCCGTCGAGCTGATCGAGAAGTTCTACGGTCACATTCTGACGCCAGACATTATGTCATCAATCAGAAAAACTACTAACCAAACGACGAGGGACAGGAGCGAGAAGGCGTATCCGTTCTGATTGTTTACAGTAGAAACAGGATTTGAAATGCAAAAAGCGCCGATGAGCGGCGCTTCATGACAACAAGATTTTCAATGATTAAGCGGCGAATTGGATTGCCGTATCTGGGAACTAATCGTTGGGTCGCATTTGTGGGATGAATTTTTTCCGACGCTTCTCGGACACTTCTTGTTCTGCCTTCTCCCACAAACGACTCTGGTCAAGCCGATCGCTGCCGATGGCAGAAAATGCCTCTTCGAAATTCTTGGACTTCATCAAGTCGTTCAGTTCGTCTTTGGTATAGGGACCAAATAGAGTTTTATCCTTGGCATATGTGAGGTATTCCGCCTTCGCTTTCACAAACTCTTTGCGCACAGCCCGGTTAAATTCACGCTCAAGTTCGACCCCAAATTGAGCGGTATCGTTGTCGAGTTCTGAACTCTCAACGACACGAATGTAGTTGAGGCGATTTTGGATCTTCTCGATCAGATCGCGCAATTCATCGTAATCAGAGCCGCAGAAATTTCCCCCTTTTATGGCGTTGATGTCGATTTGGATGCTGAACACGGTTTTGTACGGATCGACTTCAGTGATAGCTTTCGCCTTGGCTGAATTCACTTGGCTCTGGGTGACTATTCCATCGCCGTCGAGACGACCGATCAGTTTCTCGAACTCATCATCTGTCAGTTTCGTGACTTCGTAAAGTACTGTCCACGCCTCAGTCGCACTGAAGGTTTTATCGTGGTCACGGAGACGTTTGCTTTTGCTGATCGAGATCAGTTTCGAGGTTTTGCTTTTACTGAACCCAGTCTGCGTCATCAAAGATTTCATCATGTAAGACGTGAAACCGAACTCATCAGCTGCTGCAGCAAAGATATCGGCAATCTGGCGCCAAGAGCGCGTAGCATCGCCGATATGCTTCTTGATCTGAGCAACGTAGATCGAAACAGCAGTTTTGTTCGACGTCATCACTGGAAGCTGGGCGGTAGTCATCTCATACCTCCTTGATTTTAGTGGGAATGTAAGAGCATTTTGGATCGCCTTCTTTCGCGCACTGACTCGTTGGACATAGTTGATCAGGCGATTTGAGCCGAGTGAAAAAATTCAGAGCGTCAGGCACAGCCGGTCTTGTCCAAAAGTGTTTCCACTGGAAACGAGGGTTGAATGGCTGAGAAGTGGTCAGGTGACGGTCGTTACTATCTTCCGGCGCAACGGATCTAGCCTTACCGTCTCTTGTTTGAATTTGTGAAACTCGCCCATTCCGACCCAGACATCACCGTTAACTACGACTTCTATTCTGAAGGGAGTCCGTTCTGGGAGTTCTCATTCAATAAATTGTGGGCGGGAGAACGATGGCGGACGTTGTTCGCTGTCATTGCCGCAGCTTCCCTTTAATACTCATCCCGCGTTCCAACATCAGCCCCACCGCCTGTGCGAGGAACTCGGGTGAATACGGCTTCGACGTCTTTTTTTGTGCATGATCCATAACGCCCAATTCTCCGAGAGCTTTGCCCTCCGGCAAACCCGGGCCGGTGCAACAAGCAGACCAGAGCAAGTCTTTAAAGACGATTTATTCAATCTTCCACAAATCCTTGACCGTGAAACACATAGCCGACGTTTCTATGTGCTTTTACTGGTAATGGGTTCTCACGATCTCCCAGGCGAGACCGCATTCTCGAAATCATGACTTCAAGTGAGCGATAGAAGTCGTAAGTTTGGATTCCATCGCGCGCTATCGCCGCACGTATCAGGGTATCTCTCGAGACAGCTTGCTGACTTGCTAGAATTAGAAGTTCTAGTATTCGGAACTCACTGGATGTCAGCCCAAAATTTCCTCCAAAGGGTGAGACTATGGAATGTTTGGATCTCGATAATTTCCAGCACTTCTTGGCCCCTTCTTTTGCCGACTGGCGATCTAATATCTGACAACAAATTAAAAATAGCTCTCTTAAATCAACTGGTTTTGACATGAAAAAATCTGCCCCGCCCCGAAGTAAAGCGAGCCGAGTATCAATATCGCTGTGACCAGATACGATGATGACAACAGGTCTACGGTTAACATCCAGCTGAGCCATTATATCCTGGCCGGAGAGCTCAGGCATATCAAGATCCAAGAGTAGGATTCTAAACTTTCCGAGTTCTAAAGTGACGGTCAGACTTGGATCGGATAAAATAGCGACCCCCAGGCCCCCTGCCATGAAATACTTTTTGAGGTCGGCGAGAAACCCATGGTCATCATCGATTGCAAGGATGTCATTACTGTACATGATCGTTCAAGTTTTCTGTCTTGAGCTTGCAAGGAAAGGATAGCCGCAACGTTGAGGGGGCTTGTGAATACACCTGACAATTTCCACCGTGTGATCTCGCTATTTCGCGCGCGACATAGAGGCCTAGCCCGCAGCCATTCACAGACCCTATTCTAACGTTTTCAATCCTGTAAAACTGCTGAAAAACATTCTCAGCTTCATTCTTCTCGATGCCCGTCCCGTCATCGATAATATCCAGTATTACAAAGTCTTTTTCGAAAGATACCCGTATTTCTGGGCGAATATGGTTTCCTCCAAATTTTATTGCATTCTCAATGAGGTTTCCAACGCAAATATCGAATAAAAGCGGATCCACTTTTATCAAACAGTGTGGCATAGCTGCAGTTGAGCGGATGACAATGTTCCATTTAATTTCGATGTCTTTCAGGGCTTCAGATAGCCCCAGTTCGATAGCGGAATGATGTCGGATAAGTATCTCAATGTCTTCGTACTCTGCGATCCTAAGTATGTACTGGTTCATGGTTTCCGCAAGGGTGCTCAGTCGCTTGAGATCCAATCTTGATGCGTCACTTGGATCCTCGCGTATTACTTCGACAGCCGATTTGAGAGCGTTGATAGGCCTCTTTAGTTCGTGCAACATCAGTTTTTGAAGATTTTTTTGTCCTTGAATCGCGGTTGTGAGCGCCAAATTAAGGTCTTTCTCCCGTTTTAAGAATGAGTGAGTTGTGTTTGAAATGATCGCAGTGCCGTTTAGAAAAAGGCCAATCGCAAAACAGAATACCGCAGTAATCGACCAGATGAAAAATATCTGATCCCATAACGCAAAGGCGAGAAGATTGGCTTCTGTGTCCATGATAGCGGAAACTCCACGAAATATGGAGAAGGTGACGTTACCGATTGCAAACAGAGCCAGTGCCGCATCGCCCAATCTGCTGATCCGGTTGACACTCCAATACACCATCAGGAAAATCAACGTTGAATTCAGCGAGATGAATGCCGAAATCAGCGCGACTCGGTTTGGATAGGAGTTGGCAAAGGTATAGAGGATGATGAGGCCCACAAGGTAGACTCCTAGAGTGACCAAATCTAAGTGTTCAAGAACCCGGAAATTCTTGACCATCCTTAGCGCTCTGAGATTCATGATATAACCGCAGCTTATTAGAACGTTCGCAATGAGTGGTATGAAATCATGCGGAAGAAGGTTTCGAGTTGCAGCCAAGGCCGCTCCGATGAATGTGAGCAAGAGACCTAGGCCTGCTACGCCCCAGAATTCCATATCCCGATGGTTCACAGCGTATGAAAGAAACACGAAGCTGGGAATCAGAAGGGCTGCAGCAAGCAGGGCGGCGAATTGTGAGAAGATGTCTTCAGTCATAGTTGTTTGATCATGGGTTCAATTTGCTCGGCTGGCCGATTTTGTAGGATAGCTAACAGCCTTATTATAAAAAAAATCGCCTTTTTCGATCTTCAATTTGAGCCTTGTTGAGCTTTGGTGATTTCTAGAGAGGAAACTTAAGTTGAGACTTCGGCGCACAGAATATTAACGCATCCTGCCAACGGCAAATTTGTCGGGATTGTGCTGATGGGAGCGTCGTATCATGCGGGTTGGAAAACATCTGTTTAAATTGGTCTTTCTGAATTGGTTCAGAATGTTTTTTGTATCCGCGTTGTTAGCTTTTCCTAGTGCATCCGGTGCGCAAACCTCCGAAGTGGCAATATCATTCGTTGATGCTGGCTATGGCCCGTTTACAACCACTAACCTCCAAGATCTAGAAAATCCGTTGAGTCTCAAGGCGGCTGGATTTTCAAATATTGAGTTTCTACAGAACACCACTTCTGGAAAATTCGAGGTCATAAAGGGGCTCTGCGGAAGTCAAGGAAATGACGTTGAAGTAACTGTGAGATTGACTCCTGCTGATGGAGTAATTTTGAATCCGACGACCAACGCCCTCGACGCTAATGGTAGGCTGTCGTTCATTGCATGTATCAATTGGCTCGACCAGCCTGTCGGGAAAGTCGCTGGTTTTGGCTTCATGCTGCCGTTGATTACCCCAAGTTTCGTGATTGATTTTGATAATAGAGATGACCTTACCTTCTCGAGAACTGCCGCAACGACAGGCACCAACTTCTTTGCCGACCTCCCTGGCAATCCCGTGTACACATTCAACGGTGTCAACGACGTCAAGGGCAGCGCGAATCTGAAGGATACGGCGATCGTTACAGAACTGAATAAATTGCTACCGGACACACCTGGGATTGAAGGTGTGAAGACGGTTGCAATCACGAGCGACACGGGCGTGGTAGGCCTGAGCGTTGGCGACACGCTGACCTACACGATTGCGATCACAAACACGGGCAGTGTGTCGCTTACGGGCGTTGCTGTCCAAAGCGACACGCTGAGCCGCGGCACAGGGACTTCGCTGACTGCGATTTCTGGCTTTACCGCTGCAAACTTTACGACGACGGGCAGCACGACGCTCGCGCCCGGTGCATCGGTTAGCTACACGGCCACCTATATTGTCACGCAAGCGGATATCGACGCGGGCGGTCTTTCGAACACGGCAACGGTTGTTGGTACGCCACCCTCTGGCCCTGCGGTGACCGACATAACTGACAATGGTGATGATACTGACAACAACTTTTTCGATGATGCCACGACCCTGACCGTCGCAGCATCCCCTGCGATGACGGTGACGAAGACAGCCGATATCACAGGGTTTAGTAATCCTGTGAAAGTGGGCGACGAGATCGTTTACACGATCACGGTTGAGAATACCGGCAACGTATCGCTGACGACAGTTTTGCTGGATGATCCTCTGACTGCGGACGAGGCGTATGTTTCGGGCGATGAAGGTACTGCAGACACGATGGAGGTGGGCGAGGTTTGGACCTATTCCGCCACCTACGCCCTGACGCAGGCCGATATTGACGCCGGCAAAGTGGAGAACATAGCCGTAGCCACCGCAACGCCACCCTCTGGGACTGCGTTCGACGTGGAAAGCTCCGCCACGGGTAATGGAACCCCCGGTGATGGCGAGGGTACCCCGACGGCGGTGACGCTCACGGCATCCCCTGCGATTGAGGGTGTGAAGACGGTTGCGATCACTAATGACAAGGGCGCGAAGGGTCTGTCGGTTGGTGACGAGCTGACCTATACGATTGCGATCACAAACACGGGCAATGTGTCGCTTACGGGCGTTGCGGTCCAAAGCGACACGCTGAGCCGCGGCACAGGGACTTCGCTGACTGCAATTTCTGGCTTTACCGCTGCAAGCTTTACGACGACGGACAGCAAGACGCTCGCGCCGGGCGCATCGGTGAGCTACACGGCAACTTATGTTGTTACGCAGGCGGATATTGACGCGGGCGGCCTTTCGAACACGGCAACGGTTGTTGGTACGCCACCCTCTGGCTCCGCGGTGACCGACGTAACTGACAACGGCAATGATAATGACGGTAACACGACAGGCGACGCCACGACCCTGACCGTCGCAGCATCCCCGTCGATTGAGGGTGTGAAGACGGTTGCGATCACTAATGACAAGGGCGCGAAGGGTCTGTCGGTTGGTGACGAGCTGACCTATACGATTGCGATCACAAACACGGGCAATGTGTCGCTTACGGGCGTTGCGGTCCAAAGCGACACGCTGAGCCGCGGCACAGGGACTTCGCTGACTGCAATTTCTGGCTTTACCGCTGCAAGCTTTACGACGACGGACAGCAAGACGCTCGCGCCGGGCGCATCGGTGAGCTACACGGCAACTTATGTTGTTACGCAGGCGGATATTGACGCGGGCGGCCTTTCGAACACGGCAACGGTTGTTGGTACGCCACCCTCTGGCTCCGTGGTGACCGACGTAACTGACAACGGCAATGATAATGACGGTAACACGACAGGCGACGCCACGACCCTGACCGTCGCAGCCGCGCCGGAGTTCACCATCGAAAAAGTCGTGGACGCGAACGCCTTAGATGATGGTTTCCAGGCCGGCGACAAGTTGGAATACACGATTACTGTTAAGAACACCGGAAACGTGACACTCTCTGCTGTCAAGTTGACCGACACTCCGACCGATGGCAACGGAGATCTGCTTTCGCTCGATGCCATCCCTGCCAAAGTTAGTGACACAGACGGTGTCGGTACGGATGATATCATGGATGTGGGTGACATCTGGATCTACAAGGCGAGTATCACTCTGACCAAAGAGATCCTTGCCACTGGAAACGTGAAGAACGTTGCAAATGTTGAGGGAAAGTCTCCGCTGAGAGAGCAGCCTGACGTGTTCGCCGAGAGCACGATAGATGGAAACACTGATCCAGAGGGCAGCCCCACAGAAACTGGCTTTAAGGGCCAGATCGAGGGGACGGTGCGCAGCTATCTCGCCGGCGTTCAAGGGGTCGAAGTGTATCTTCTGAAGGAAGTATCTCCCGGCGTGTATGAGCGCGTGCCCGGTGAAAACGGAGATGTAAAGGTTATCACCGGGCCTGATGGTTCCTATACCTTCGCCAACCTGGCTCCTGGTGTTTATGGTGTGGAGTTTGTCGATCCCAAAGGTAGTAATCCGTTGGCATCCAGTGCGGACAACTCAGAAGAAGATAATCGCATCATAGGAATACCAGTTAGCAGTGGTTCTGTGGAAATTGAGCAGGACGCTGTTGATTTTCACCCAGAACTGAGCCGGTTAGGCGCATAATTTTCACTGAGAACTGAGCCATGTGAACCTTTCCCCGAAGCTGTGAGCGGCGGGGGCAACGGAGTGATCCACATGGGACTATTGAACATCATTCGTCGGATGCATAAGCGGCAGAAGCTTTCGATCCGCGAGATTGCGCGGTTGACTGGCGTGTCGCGGAATACTGTGACCAAGCATCTGGCGGCGAACACGATCGAGCCAAAGTTCGCGACGCCGGAACGTCCAAGCAAGCTTGATCCCTTTGCCGATAAGCTTGCAGGCTGGCTCAAGACCGAAGCCGGGAAGTCGCGCAAGCAGCGGCGGACCATGAAGCAGTTGCACGCCGATCTCGTAGCGCTTGGCTTCACGGGTTCATATGCCCGGGTGGCGGCTTTTGCGCGCAGGTGGCGGTCAGATCGGCAGCGCGAACAGCAGACGACAGGGCGCGGAACCTTTGTGCCGCTGCATTTTGATCCCGGCGATGCCTTCCAGTTTGACTGGAGCGAGGATTTTGCAGTTCTGGGTGGCGAGCGCACCAAGCTGCAGATGGCGCATATCAAGCTGTCGCACAGCCGGGCCTTTTTGCTGCGGGCCTATCCACTGCAGACGCATGAGATGCTGTTTGATGCCCATTGGCACGCGTTCCGGGTCTTCGGTGGTGTGCCTGCGCGAGGCATTTACGATAACATGAAGACGGCGGTGGATCGTGTCGGCCGTGGCAAGGAGCGCCAGATCAACATGCGCTTTCTCGCCATGACGAACCACTACGTCTATGAGCCCCAGTTTTGTAATCCCGCCGCCGGTTGGGAGAAAGGGCAAGTCGAGAAGAACGTTCGAGATTCTCGGCACCAGATGTTGCAAGGCATGCCGGACTTTCCCGACCTTGCCGCGCTGAATGCCTGGCTGGAAGAGCGCTGCCTCGAACTGTGGCGGGAGACCCCGCATGGCAAACAGCCCGGCACGATTGCCGATGTCTGGGCCGAAGAGCAGGCGGCCCTGATGCCGCTGCCCGTCGCGTTTGACGGCTTTGTGGAACTGAGCAAACGCGTCTCGCCCACGTGCCTGATTAGTTTTGAGCGCAATCGCTACAGTGTCCCGGCATCATTTGCGAACCGCCCCGTCAGCATGCGGATCTATCCTGATCGTTTGGTGGTGGCGGCCGAGGGCAACATCCTGTGCGAACATGCCCGCGTGATCCAACGCAACCACACGCTGCCATCAAGGACAATCTACGACTGGCGACATTATCTGGCCGTTGTTCAGCGCAAGCCAGGGGCGCTTCGCAACGGCGCGCCTTTTGTGGAATTACCATCTGCGTTCAGACAGTTGCAGGGCCATATGCTGCGCAAGCCCGGTGGCGATCGTGAGATGGTCGATATCCTTGCCCTCGTTCTGCAGCATGACGAACAGGCCGTGCTGACCGCCGTGGAGCTGGCACTGACCGAGGGCGTGCCGACCAAGACCCATGTCCTGAACCTGCTGCACCGGCTGGTCGACGGCAAAGTGATCGGTGGGCCCCCGCTGGACACGCCGCAAGCGCTGGCTCTGCACCGTGAACCCAAGGCCAATGTCGCACGTTACGACGGCCTGCGCGCCGAGATCACCGGAGGCCGTCATGCGTCATGATCCAGCCGCCGGCGCCGTGGTCATCATGCTGCGCAGCCTCAAAATGTATGGCATGGCCCAAGCCGTGACCGATCTGATCGAGCAGGGCGCACCGGCCTTTGAAGCCACCATCCCGATGCTGTCGCAACTCCTCAAAGCCGAATTGGCGGAGCGTGAAGTCAGATCGATTGCCTATCACATGAAGTCCGCACGGTTCCCGGCCTACAAGGACCTGACAGGCTTCGACTTTGCCGCCAGCGAGATCAACGAAGCCACCGTGCGGACACTGCACCGCTGCGAGTTCATGGAGAGTGCCCAGAACGTGGTCCTGATCGGTGGTCCAGGAACCGGCAAAACCCATGTTGCCACCGCCCTCGGCATCCAGGCCATCGAACATCACCGCAGGAAGGTTCGCTTCTTCTCCACCATCGAACTGGTCAACGCCCTTGAACAGGAAAAAGCCAAGGGAAAGGCCGGGCAAATCGCCGAAGGCCTGACCAAGCTCGACCTCGTGATCCTGGATGAACTTGGCTATCTGCCCTTCAGTGCATCGGGCGGGGCCCTGCTGTTCCACCTCTTGAGCAAGCTCTACGAACGCACCAGCGTCGTCATAACCACGAACCTTAGCTTCAGCGAATGGGCCACGGTCTTCGGCGACGCAAAGATGACCACCGCGCTGCTCGACCGCCTCACCCACCGCTGCCACATCCTTGAAACCGGAAACGACAGCTTCCGCTTCAAGGCAAGCTCAGCCGCCGCAGCCCGAAAAAAGAAGGAGACAAACCCGCACTTGACCCCGGCATGAACCGAAATCCATAATCAGAGGTGGCTCACTTCTCGGTGAAAAAACCGGCTCAGTTCTGGGTGAAAATCAACACATGGTGAACCTTTCTTGGCGGAACGAACGCTTCAAATCCGAAAACGAGGTGGCGGGCCGGTTTGTGGGGGCATACGCTTCTACCAACGACATCACCGGTCTTGCAACGGGCACGATCGAGGGCTTTGGCGTGAATGCAGGCCTCTACGGTGCGCGCAAGATGGAGAGTGGTCTTTATCTGGATTACTACATGGGCGCTGCAGCAGGTCGTCATAAGTTCGGGCTTAATTTCGTGCGGCCGGCAGGCATCACGACGGCTAATGGGTCTTACGACTACATGGCACTGTTCCTTGGCTCAGCTATCTCGACGGAAACGTCTCTGGGTGCTTATCAGATCTCGCCGCGTCTTGGTTTTGATGCAGCGTGGTCTCCCGGTGGTGATGCGGAAGTGTCGGTAACTCGCGGTGGTCTTGAAGATTTCGGTGATCTTTCCACAGGTTCGCTCTCAGGCCTGCGGGTGTTCGCCGAACTGGAATTTGGGGATCTTCTCCTCCAGCATCCGGAAACCCTGTCCTTCACGCCGCAGCTTTTCTGCGATCGCCCGATCAGAGATCTCGAAAATCGCTGTGGTATGGGCGCGAAGCTCAAGCTGGCACATGAGAACCTGGAAGACGGGTCGGTCTACTCGATCCTTCTGTCAGGCGAGGCTTCCGAAAGCCATGAAGCATACAGCTTGGGCATCGAAAGCTCGCGGCCATTGCTGGGTGGAACAGTGTCAGGTTCGGGAACACTCGGTGCAGATGGTGCAGTTTCAGTGTTGGCTAACTATGGCCTGAGGTTCTGAAAGATGATCGCATACTGTAATAATAAGCATAAAGTAATGGGGCGACTGATCGGTCGCCCCTTATTGAGCTTCACCTATGTTGATTGCCGGTGATATTTGACTCGGCACCAGCAAGAATTCTTATCCAGAATTGGCGCATGTGCAACCTTGCCCCTGCTTACATCAGCTCGGGGCAAATGCAATGATCGACATGGGATTTTTGAAGGTTAAGGCAGAACCTATCCTCTCAGCAGTTGCTCCTTCTTAACAATTGCTAAAGCTGTTGCGGACGCAGTTTTTCGCCAGGAAGAATTACCAAGAAGTTGTCGGGAACTTCATTGGGTGCCGATACCGTATTGGAAGTCTTCATCAAAAACTTTCCGTTCAAGCTGGGTCATTTGAGAGACCCGTTTACCCGCAAATGACGCTCGGATCGCCTGTTTTTCGTCTTCAGTCATTAAAAATCACCTTGATTGGATTGTTACCGTTCACATAGCCATTGAACTTAGACCAAATCAACGATCTTGACCCTCGCCTCGCTATCACCCTCGATGTACCGCTGAGTGACAGCCAACGATGAATGTCCTGCCAACGCCTGCACGTCACGAAGCGACCCACCTACGGTGGTGATCTTCTTAGCGGCGTTGGTGATAAAAGTTCGGCGACCCGAGTGTGACGAACAGCCGATCAGACCGAGGTCAGCATACCATTGACCGAACATATTCACGACTGCCTGAGCAGAAGTGCGGTCAGATCGTTCCGTGGTCACGACGTAGCTCATTTCGCATGAGAAGCGGGGTCGGGACTGTTCAATTTCATAACGTCTGATCAGGAACTGCCGAAGCTGATTGTTGAGCGGTATGATCCGACCACCTTTGCCCTTGGACGCCTCATCGGTCAGATGAATCGCGTCACCGACGGTTCCATCCGATCCCAGAACCATTGACCATTTCAGGTGGGCGATTTCCTTCGCCCTCAATCCTGCCTTGATCGACAGGAGGAAAATGGTCTGATCCCGCAGTCCGTGCCGTCTTGTGCCAAGGTATGAGGTGACGGCGTCGGTCTGCGCCTTCGAGAGAATTTTGGATTGTTTTCCGAGCGCCATGATCCAGTCCGATGATGATAAGTGACTGGATTATATTAATAAAATGAGTTCATCCTGAACATATGCCACAGTAAATAAGGTTTTGATTCTACTCAATGTGTTAGTCGGGCTGATGATAAAATGACACTTTGGTCATGAGTTTGTTTCCACTGGAAACACCATCACTTGGCGGTCACCTGACCTGAGATTGACCCGATCTGCAATCGTGTTGCGATCAGACCTTGCAGCAGATGACGAATGGCGGTGGCGTCAACCTTTTGTGCTTCAGACTTCGTGTGATAGCCCAGAAACGCCTGATGAGCGGCACGGAAGACCTGACCGCCTTATCGCCATGGCGCTTTCCCTGCGCCGCAAATGCAAGGGCAGCACTGGATCGGATCAGTCCTTCATCCAACCCATCTGTTTCTACTAGAAACTCTTTGAAACCGATCATGGTGATCTCAGCAATATAACGGTCACATTGCCAGATCGGTGAAACATCTCTTTGGCAGTCTTGGTCAGATGGTCAACGTCTGATGGGTCAAAGGGTTCGATCACCTCGATCTGGGTAATTCTTTGACGTTGAAGTCGGCGAATGAGTTCAGTCCCCGTTTTGGGAGTTTTCTGTTCAAGTATCATTTGTCGTTCCAATCTTCGTTTGCGGCAACAAACCATGTCATTGGTTCATCCACGTCTTGTTTGGATGACTTCACGAAGTCTCGGATCATCCTATTCATCTCCGCCGTCATGTTTGTACGAAGATGAGAACAGGTATCTTCGAACTGGGTCTTCAACCGAGATGGGATCCTGAAATTCATCAGGAATATTTCTTGGGTCATTATGATCTCCTTTGGTGTTAATAAATCTTGTAAATATTCATGTTTCCTTAATCCTCTGCCTTCGGCAGGAAGATCCTTCGGATCTTCGGTCCAATGGTTTCATGATCAATTTTCGTGTGGTTGGTTTCAGACACACTTCACCTTCCGGCAAGGCGAGGTGTGTCAAAGACGGATCGATGTCCGTTGCCTTCATCCACATCTCGTCAAGAACAACCCCTATTTCAAAGGGCAAGGGCGGTTGGTCGATCGCCTTTTATGTTCCGCTTCATCCAACGGACAACCTGATCTGCCGACGAGACAACAGTGACCAGATCGGGTGGGTTGTCGTGTACAGTGCCCACATCGTGACGAGAATTTTTCAACAGCCATTTCGCCTTTGCTGCATCATGATCAAAATTTGGGTCCTAACTTCATCTGCGCCTATCCCCCACTCAAGTTTGATAGTCGCTCAGAACGGCAGTCTGCCGTGCAAGGTTTGACGTCCTCAAAATATGTAAATGTCTTTGTATCGACATGAGTATTTATATGAGTCAGGCACTGTCGCTCGGAAAAAACTGCGTTTTTCGCAAACTTTTTTTGCGTTGGTTTCCAGTCAGAAACCGCGATAGGGTCAAGAGAGCGAAAGCGTTGACCCGTCCGAGTATTTCGGGGCAAAGTTGTGCCGAAAGAGACCAGTCAAGTCACTGATCATGAAAGACAAATTGCACAATATGTAAATGCACAAATGATGCACACAGCAGTTCTTGACCAGCTAACATATTATATTTAAAAAGATTTCACGGAAAGCGATTGACTCCTAAGGGGCAGGTTGGTGGTTCGAATCCACTCGGGGTCACCAAAGATTTGGGGGCCGCATGGCGAGATCAGAGGCATTGGCCACATTTCTCACGGCGCTTGAAACGGCGCTCGATCGGGTGACGGGGCCCGGGGCTGCGGTTGCCGCCGAGTGTATCGACAGATGGCACGTTGAAGGGCCGGTGCAGCCTGCGCCGACACGGCTGCCCGTTTGCGAATTTATCGCACCGACCCTCGCTGCCTATTCCAGCCCTTTGGCCAAAGCTTTTGCCGACTTGCAGGGCCAGTTGCGCTGGCACCGCCGCACAGCGGCCAGCCCCCAGAATCTGGTCTTTTGGAACGGTCACGCCAATGCCATGATCCTTGGCGCGGGCGGGCTGGAAGAGCGTGCCGATCTCTGGGTTGGCGCCACAGTCATGGCGCCCAGCACGCTTTATGACCTGCACAGCCACCCACCGGCCGAAGTCTATTTGCCCCTGTCTCCCGGCGAATGGTGGAATGCCGAAATGGATTGGACAGATCCCGGTCTTGACGGGTTCATCTACAACCCACCGGGAATTCAACATGCCATGCGCGCCGGATCAGCCCCGTTCTTGGCGCTTTGGGTTCTGCCGATCTAGGCTCCCTCCTCGAGCACTTTGCGCTCGCGTCGGCGGTCAGACGCGACGCGTGCACAAAGTGCTCAAGGAGCGGTTATTTCAAGATATCAAGCGTCCAGATTTTCCACGCTCAGCGCATTGGCCTGAATGAACTCACGACGCGGTTCCACCACATCGCCCATCAGCTTCGAGAAGATGTCGTCAGCATCGGCCAAATCGTCGATCTTCACCTGCAACAGCGTGCGCGCTTCGGGGTCCAGCGTGGTTTCCCACAGTTGTTCTGGGTTCATCTCGCCCAGACCCTTGTAACGCTGTAGGGTCAGGCCCTTTTCGCCCTCGGCCAGAATGGATTTCAACAGGTCAATCGGCCCGTAAATCATCTGCTCGCGGTCTTTGCGTGTCAGCTTGGCTGGGGTCTTGTAAACATCGCGGTGCTGGCTGGCCAGATTGGCCAAGCGCCGCGCCTCACCCGAGCGCAAGACCGCACCATCCAGCGTGCGCAATTCCTCAACGCCCCGCAAAATACGGCTCAGACGAATGCCATGATCTTGGGTGATCCGCCCCGTCCAGCCCTTTTCATATTCGACCGCTACCAGATTGAGCCGTGCCGCCACGGCATCGGCCACCGCCTGCAAGTCGGCATCGGCACGGCCCGCGTCAAAGGCACCGGCCAGCGCGGCCTGTTCCAGAATCGGGCGCGGGTAATGGGTGGGGAAACTGTCCAGCGCCTTGCGGAAGGCGCGGGCGGCCTCCACCACGCGGGCAAGATCCGCCCCGGCAATCTCTTCGCCGGTCTGAAGCCGCAGAACCGCGCCTTCAATGCCCATCTCGACCAGATAATCCTCCAGCGCGGCCTGGTCCTTCAGGTAAACCTCGGACTTGCCGCGCGCCACTTTGTAAAGCGGCGGCTGGGCGATATAGAGATAGCCACCCTCAATCAGTTCCGGCATCTGACGGAAGAAGAAGGTCAACAGCAGCGTGCGGATATGCGCGCCGTCCACGTCGGCGTCGGTCATAATCACGACCTTGTGGTAGCGCAGCTTGCCAATGTTGAACTCATCGCGGCCAATCCCGGTGCCAAGCGCGGTGATCAGCGTGCCGATCTCTTGGCTCGAAAGCATTCGGTCAAACCGCGCGCGCTCCACGTTCAGGATCTTGCCGCGCAGCGGCAGAACCGCCTGATTGCTGCGCGAGCGGCCCTGTTTGGCAGAACCGCCAGCGCTGTCACCCTCGACCAGAAAGATTTCCGATTTTGACGGATCGCGCTCCTGACAATCGGCCAGCTTGCCGGGCAAAGACGCCACATCCAGCGCGGTTTTGCGGCGCGTCAATTCACGCGCCTTACGCGCCGCCTCGCGCGCCATGGCCGCTTCAATGATCTTGCCGACAATCACCTTGGCATTGGCGGGGTTTTCTTCAAACCACTCGGCCAGCTTTTCGTTGACCAGATTTTCCACCGCCGGACGCACCTCGGAGGACACCAGCTTGTCCTTGGTCTGGCTGGAAAACTTCGGGTCCGGCACCTTGACCGACAGCACGCAGGTCAGCCCCTCGCGCGCATCATCGCCGGTGAAATCGACCTTTTCCTTTTTCGCAATGCCCGAAGATTGCGCATAGGCGTTGATCGTGCGCGTCAGCGCCCCACGGAAACCGGCCAAATGGGTGCCGCCGTCGCGCTGCGGAATGTTGTTGGTAAAGGGCAGCACCATTTCGTTGTAGCTGTCGTTCCACCACATGGCGACTTCCACCGTGATGCCTGCACGCTCGCCCATCATATAAATCGGCTCGGCCATGATCGAGGATTTCGACCGGTCGATATACTTCACGAATTCCCGCACGCCGCCTTCATAGTAAAGTTCGGTCCGCAGCGGTTCGGCCGGGCGCTCATCCTCAATGATGATCCGTACGCCCGAATTCAGGAAAGCAAGCTCGCGCAGCCGGTGCTCCAGCGTCTTGAAGCTGTAATCAAGGTTCGAGAAGGTGCCATCAGGCGCGTTGGTTTTGGCTGATGCCAAAAACCGCACTTCGGTGCCCCGCTGGCCCGGCGCAGGGCCGACCTCATGCACATGCACCACACATTCGCCATGTTCAAACCGAGCGCGATATTCGATGTCATTGCGCCAGACCGTCAGCTCCAGCCACTCGGACAGCGCGTTGACCACCGACACGCCCACACCGTGCAGGCCGCCCGACACCTTATAGGCATTGCCGCCCTCATCGGTGTTGTTGAATTTGCCGCCCGCGTGCAGCTGGGTCATGATGACCTCGGCCGCCGAGACGCCCTCTTCCTTGTGCATGTCCACCGGAATGCCGCGCCCGTTGTCGCGAACCGAAACCGAGCTGTCGGCGTGGATCTTTACGGTCACAGCCGTGGCATGACCGGCCAGCGCCTCGTCAATGCCATTGTCGACCACCTCATAAACCATGTGATGCAGACCCGACCCATCGTCGGTGTCGCCAATATACATGCCGGGGCGCTTGCGAACTGCCTCTAACCCCTTGAGAACTTTGATCGAATCTGCGCCGTAGCTTTCCGGCTTTTTGGGCTCTTCGGCCATGTGGTCTTTATCCCTTGAAGTGTCCGCGACTTATAGCGGTTCAGGGGGGCAATGTCACGTCTTGGACACAAGATTTGGTGGTCAAAGGAAGGGGATGACCAAAGCGACACCAATCAGCAAGATGCCAGAAAACACGTTCAGCCGCCGCACGGCCTCGGGACTTTGCAAAAGCTTTCGCGCACGGTCGAGAAAAAGCGCCAAGGCCAGATTTCCGGCCATTGGCACCAGCGCCGATACCGAAATGATAAGCGTGGTATCCACCGCGGTAAGCCCGCCAAGCCTGAAGAATCCCGGCAGCGCGCCCATATAGAACAAGATCGCCTTAGGGTTGCCGATCACCGCCGCAAGGCCTACCGAAAAACCGGCCCATAGGCCGGGTTTTGTCAATCGGCTGTCGGCCCCGCCAAGACTGCCCGACTTGCGGATCAACATCACGCCCATAACAAGGAAAATCGCAGCCGCCAGCCAACGCAACAAGGACAGGATATCGCCATAAGCGCTTTCCACCCAAGTCAGGCCCAAAATGGCCAGTAAGGGCCAAACCAAATCGCCCAAGGCCACCCCGACAGCCAAAGGCCAAGCCGCCGCCATACCGCCCGACAAAGACCGCGCCAGCAGGGCCACCCAAACCGGTCCTGGAACTGCCCACAGGCCCACCATGCCAAGCGCATAAAGGCCCAGCTCCACCCAAGAGATTGTCATTCCGAAATCCTTGAAACACCATTGTCGTCGCGGATCGTTACGACAGATCCCCGATCTCCCATCGCTTCAAACAGCGCGGCCTCGGTGCCTGTCATAATGGCCTGCGCGCCCAATGCACAGATTTCGTCATAAAGTGCAGCCCGCCGGGAAATGTCCAGATGTGCGGCGACTTCATCCAGCAAGATGACCGGCGCGCGGCCCAGATCAGCGGCCAAAGCACGGGCATTGGCAAGGATCAGGCTGATCAGCAGGGCCTTTTGTTCGCCCGTTGAGCATTGCCCGGCCTCGGCCCCTTTTGAAACATAGATCGCCCGCAGATCGCTGCGATGCGGTCCTTGCAAGGTGCGCCCCGCCGCCATATCGCGCCGTCGCCCTTCGACCAAAGCCAATGCCAAATCCTCCGCGGGCAATTCTGTCCCGCCATCCGGCCCGGTCAGGGCCAAATCGGCGCGCGGAAAGGCCGATCCGTTGCTTTGTGCGTGCGCCAGTCGGTCAAGGGCGGCCAAGCGGTTGGAGATTATGGCGGTTCCCGCCTCCACCATCTGTGCCTCAAGTGCCGCATACCACCGCGCGTCACTGACCTGATCTTTCAACAATCGATTCCGATCGCGCATGGCCTTTTCATAGGCCAAGCTCACTTCGGCATGATCTGGAATAAATGACAGTGTGATGCGGTCCAGAAATCGCCGCCGTCCCTCGGCCGCCTCGATCCACAGCCGATCCATGGCCGGCACCAACCAAAGGATGCGCAAGATACGGGCCAAAGCTGTCTGTGGCGCAGGTTTTCCGTCAATGCGCAGGCTGCGCGCCTCGCCAGCCTCGGCCCCGGTTTCAATGTCGTGATCCGCCGCAATGCCCGAAACCCGCGCCGCCAATTTCCAGCCCAAAGCCTCGGGACGTCGCGCCAGATCCTCCGCCGCCGCCCGTCGCAGCCCGCGCCCGGGCGATAGCAAGGACACAGCTTCCAAGATATTGGTTTTCCCCGCCCCATTGGCCCCGACCAGCGCGACAGGTCGCCCGTCGAAAACCAGCTTCGCCGCCTTGTGGCTGCGGAAATGCGACAGGGTCAGCGATGTGATGGCAAGCCCACTCAACGCCAACGCCTTTCATCTGTTCATAAATATCCCACGGGGGTCCGGGGGTGTGAAACCCCCGGGGGGCAGGTCACACGCGCATCGGCATCACGACATAGACCGCGCTCATGTCATTGCCTTCGCGCATCAAGGTCGGATCGCCTGACGAATTGAACAGGAACACGGCGTTCTCGCGGTCCACTTGGCTGGCAATTTCCAGGAGGTATTTGGCGTTAAAGCCAATTTCCAAACGCTCGTCGGAATAGGCCACGGCCAATTCTTCCTCGGCCGCCCCAGAATCGGGTGCGTTGACCGACAGCACCAGCCGATCCTCATCCAATGCCAGCTTCACCGCGCGCGAGCGTTCGGAGGACACAGTGGCCACCCGGTCCACCGCCTTGGCGAATTCGGATGCATCCACTTCTAGCCGTTTGGTGTTTCCGGTCGGGATGACGCGGGTGTAATCGGGGAAGGTGCCGTCGATCACTTTGGAGGTCAGCATGATCGCCGGGGTGGCAAAGCGCACTTTGGTCTCTGAGACCGACACCGCAATCTGCGCCTCGTCATCGTCCAACAGTTTGCGCAACTCGTTCACCGTTTTGCGCGGCACGATCACGCCCGGCATCCCTGCCGCACCATCGGGCAGAGGGGCATCAATGCGGGCAAGACGGTGGCCGTCCGTGGCCACACAGCGCAGCACCGCTCCTGCATCACCCGTCGCGGTGTGCATATAGACCCCGTTCAGATAATAGCGGGTCTCCTCGGTGGAAATGGCAAATTTCGCCTTATCAAACAGCCGCCGCAACACCGCCGCGGGGGCCGAGAAATTCGATGAATATTCGCTGGTTGCCATCACCGGGAAATCTTCGCGCGGCAGCGTGGCGAGGTTAAAGCTTGACCGACCTGCGGTAATGGCCAACCGGCCACTTGCGGCATCTTCGGTAAGGTTGACCAGCGCCCCATCCGGCAGTTTGCGCACAATCTCATGCAGCAGAACTGCCGAAACCGTGGTCGCACCTGCGCGTTCAACCATAGCTGCGGCGCGGTCTACAACCTCGATATCCAGATCGGTGGCGCGAAATGAAACCTGCGCCCCCTCGGCTTCGATCAGCACATTGGCCAAAATCGGAATGGTATTGCGACGTTCCACAACAGACTGCGCCTGAGCCAGCGCCTTCAGGAGCGTGCCACGTTCGATCGAAAGTTTCATCTCTACCATCCCTTCAACGCCAACCCCAAGGGTCAAGCGATTGATCCGACAAAAGCCGGTTACAAGTGTTTTCAGGACATTGGGGGCGATTGCCCGGCCCGTCAAGGGGGCGTCAAAAACCGGTTTGGCTTAGCCCTGCAACAACCGCTTCAGCAGGTTCAAATCGTCGCTTAACTGGCTATCGGTGGCGATCAATTCTTCGATCTTGCGCACGCCATGCATGATGGTCGTGTGATCGCGCCCACCAAAGCGACGACCGATTTCGGGCAAGCTGCGCGGGGTCAATTGTTTGGCCAGATACATCGCCACCTGACGCGGGCGGGCAATGTTGCGCAGCCGTTTGGGGCCGATCATGTCTGACAGGCGGATATTGTAATGCTCCGCCACTTTGCGCTGAATTTCTTCGATCGTCAGCTTGCGGTCCGAGGCGCGCAGGATATCGGCCAGACAATCTTGTGCCAGTTCCAGCGTGATTTCGCGGCCCACAAGGCTGGCAAAGGCGAACAACCGCGTCAGCGCGCCTTCCAGCACGCGCACATTCGTGGTGATGCGGTGCGACAGGAAATCCAGAACGCCTGGCGCGATTTGCAGACCCGGATATTGCTGGCGATAGATCTCGACCTTTTGCTGCAAGATGCCCAGCCGCAGTTCATAATCGGTGGGGTGCAGATCAACAACCAGCCCGCATTGCAGACGGCTTTTGATACGGTCTTCCAGATCCTTGATCTCGCCCGGCGCGCGGTCTGCCGAAATGACGATCTGTTTGTTCTGGTCAACCAAGGCGTTGAAGGTGTGGAAAAACTCTTCCTGCGTGCTGTCCTTGCCGGCGATGAACTGCACATCATCCACCATCAGCACGTCGACCGACCGGAAGATCTCTTTGAAATCCATGATCTGCTTGTCACGCAGCGCCTGAACAAAGCGATACATGAACTGTTCGGCCGACAGATATAGCACCCGCAGATCGGGCTGGCGGGCCTGCAATTCATGGGCGATGGCATGCATCAGGTGGGTCTTGCCCAAACCTACGCCGCCATAGAGGAACAGCGGATTAAATGTGACCGGCCCACCCTCGGCCACGCGGCGCGCGGCGGCATGGGCCAATTCGTTCGGTTTGCCGACGACAAAGCTGTCAAAGGTAAAGCGGGCATCCAGTGCCGCGCCGGGCAATTCCTCCTCGGACGCAACACGGCGCTGCGCCAGTTTCGGGCGCGCAGTCTTGGCGGGGATTTTGGCCGCTTGGCTCACACGCGGGGCCTGCGCCGGTGCAGCGGTCGGCACGAAAAACTCAAGCCGGGCAACTTCGCTGCCCGAGGCGTTCAATTGACGCAAGATATGGTCAGAGAAATTGCGGGAGACCCAGTCGCCAAAAAAGCTTGTGGGCACTTCAAAGCGGGCCAGCGGGCCGCGCAACTCTGCAAGACGAATCGGTTCGATCCAAGTTGTGTAATTGTTGCGCCCAACGCGCTTAATCAACTCTTCCCGCAGCTTGCCCCAGGCCTCGTTCGTCATTCTTCTTCCGTCCCTGGCCTTTCCGGACAAACCCCGGTGGCGCATTAATTTTTGTTTCACCAAACCACGAAACAAACCCCCAAGGGACGGCACACCAAACGCGAGCTTGCCCAATAGGCAAGAGCATCAGGTGACCCAAAACACAACAATGAGACATCAGAGGTGTATCTGATGCCGCACGGTTCCGTTTTTCAGGCTGCGCAAGCAGCAGACTGATCAACGCAATGATTTTGAACGATTATTCTTAGTTATATTCCCAACAATTTTGGCAGCGTCGGGCGTCGTCTCGTTCAAAGTTGCGTTGGTTTTCCCCAAGTGGTCGTGAATCGCAAGGTGACGTTAGCAACCCGTCACGACCCGGCGCAACCGAACTCTTCGCTTGACAGGCTTTGGCCAAAGCGAATCTGAAAGCCTGTGCAAAAGGGCAACGCTGCCCCGTCAAATTCCATAAAAAATGGGGCGGCAGGGCACGAATCTCAGCCATGAAAAAGGGGCACATCCCATTGGATGCGCCCCAATCTTAAGAATCGGTTAACGCCGATCAGGCTTGCGGTGCCGCCAGCGCTTTGACCCGCGAGGTCAGGCGCGACATTTTGCGCGAGGCGGTGTTCTTGTGCAGAACGCCCTTGGTCACACCGCGCATCAGTTCGGGCTGGGCTGCGGCCAGTGCGGTTGCAGCGGCATCAGCATTGCCAGCGGACAGCGCCTCTTCGACCTTGCGCAGGAAGGTGCGGATACGCGAACGGCGGGCTTTGTTGATATCCTGACGTGCCTCGGACTGACGGGCGCGCTTTTTGGACTGGGCGGTATTTGCCATGGGCTGAACTTTCTTCGGGTCGGTTGTGTCAATTGATTGCACGAAAGCCCCGAAGCCCCCTTCCAACGGAAAGAGAATCGTTCACGCCTATAGCGGGCCCACGCGCATGTGGGGTGGCGGATAGCCGCCCCTGCACGAAATTGCAACCTGAATCAGCGGTCGCGGAATTGCGGCTGCCGCTTTTCGACAAAAGCAGCCATGCCTTCCTTTTGGTCTTCCGTGGCAAAGGCCGCATGAAACGCGCGGCGTTCGAACAAAAGACCTTCGCGCAGCGTGGTTTCCAACGCCCGATTGACCGATTCCTTGACCGTCATTGCAATGACGGCGGATTTTTCGGCGATCTTGGCGGCACATTTCATCGCCTCATCGCGCAGCTGAGCCGCCGGCACGACCCGGCTGACCAAGCCCGCACGCTCGGCCTCGGCGGCGTCCATAAAGCGGCCTGTCAGGTTCATATCCATCGCCTTGGCCTTGCCAACCAACCGCGTTAGACGCTGCGTGCCGCCCATCCCAGCCACGATTCCCAGATTGATCTCGGGCTGGCCAAACTTGGCCGTGTCAGCGGCGATAATGAAATCGCACATCATCGCCAACTCACAGCCGCCACCCAAGCAATAGCCAGCCACTGCAGCGATCACCGGTTTGCGGGTGCGGGCGATGGCCTCGGCCTCGGGGCCGAAAAGATCGTTGAAATAGACGTCGACATAAGACTTTTCCGCCATTTCGCGCACATCGGCACCAGCGGCAAAGGCCTTGTCCGACCCCGTCACCACAATGCAGCGCACCTTGTCATCGCGATCCGCCGCGCCGATGGCATCCGCCAATTCCGACATCATCTTGATATTCAATGCATTCATCGCATCGGGGCGATTCAGCCGGATCAAGCAAGTATAGTCTTCAATCTCAACGATCAGGGTTTCATAGGCCATGGCAGTGGCTCCTGTGGTTTTGTTGGGCGGACTCCTAGCAGCAACGCGGGCGCAATCAAGTCACCTCTGGCAGCTTGGACAATGAAAGGATGAGCGGCCCGATTGCACAGTGCGCGAAATGACGCTGGCGCAACCAGGCGTCGGACAGGCCTCTCCCTCACGGCCATAGACGCGGAAGGTATGTTGAAAATATCCAAGTTCTCCATCAGCTTGGCGGTAATCACGTAATGAGGAGCCGCCCGCCGCAATCGCCTCGGACAAGACATCGCGGATGATCGGAACAAGGCGCGCCACCTCAGACGACGTGACGTCACGGGCCAGCCGAAGCGGGCTGATCTGTGCCCGGAAAAGCACTTCGCAGACGTAAATATTGCCCAATCCCGCGACATTGTGCTGATCCAACAGCGCCGATTTGATGGGTGTGGCACGCCCGGCAAGGCAACCGGCCAGATGGCGTTCGTGAAAATCATTACCCAAAGGCTCGGGCCCGATCACCGACAAAAGCGGATGCGTTTCCGCAGTGGCCGTTTGCAAAAGATCCATCGCGCCAAAGCGGCGGGCGTCGTTGAAGGTGACGCGCGCGCCACCCTCCATATCCAGCACCACATGGTCATGTTTGGCGGGCGCGGGGTGGTGATGGTGAAACTGCCCCAGTTGCGTCCCCGAAATCAGCATCCGACCCGACATGCCCAGATGTATAAGCAAGGTTTCCGCCGTGGACAGATCGGCCAGAATGTATTTCGACCGCCGCCGCAACCGCAGCACCTGCGCGCCGGTCAGCCGTTCAGCCATGCGCGGCGGAAAGGGCCAGCGCAGATCGGGGCGGTTCACCGCCGCATGGTTTATGCGCTTGCCCTCCATCACCGGCAAAAGACCCATGCGGACGGTTTCAACTTCGGGAAGTTCGGGCATGCGACCTCGTGCCGGCATTGAGGGTTTAGGGCTTCCCCCCTATAAGGTGCGCAACCTTATGGAAGGCAAGCCCCGATGACCGCGCGACAGACCGACGACAGCACCACCCATTTTGGTTTCCAGACCGTGCCCGAGGGCGAAAAGGCGGGCATGGTGCATGGTGTCTTCAGCCGCGTGGCATCGAAATATGATGTGATGAATGACCTGATGAGCATGGGCATTCACCGGGTTTGGAAAGATGCCATGATGGATTGGCTGGCCCCGCGTCCCGGCCAGCGCCTGCTGGATGTAGCGGGTGGCACGGGGGATGTGGCCTTTCGGTTCCTGAAACGCGCGCCGGGGGCGACGGCAGTGGTCTGCGACATGACCGAGCCGATGCTGATCGAAGGCCGCAAACGCGCCGAGGCCGAGCAGATGGCAACCAGTCTTGATTGGGTGGTGGGCGATGCAATGGCCCTGCCGTTCGAGGACAATTCCTTTGACGTCTACACCATCAGCTTTGGTATTCGAAACGTGGTGCGGGTTCAGGACGCGCTGAAAGAAGCTTACCGCGTGCTGAAACCCGGCGGGCGGTTGATGGTGCTGGAGTTCAGCCAGATTCCGAATGAGTTGATGCAAAAAGCCTATGACCTTTATTCCTTCAACGTCATTCCGGTGATGGGCCAGATCGTGGCGAATGATCGTGACAGCTATCAGTATCTGGTCGAATCCATTCGCAAGTTTCCCGATCAAGAGACGTTTTTGGGCATGATCCGCAACGCCGGGTTTTCGCAGGCCAAATATCGCAATCTGACCATGGGCATCGCCGCACTCCACTCTGGTTGGAAGATCTGATGCGCGGTCCGCATAACATCTGGCGGCTGATCCGCACAGGCGCCACCTTTGAACGCACCGGTGCCATGGATGTGGTCTTGCAAGCGGTTGAGGCCCCGGCGCGGTTGCGCTTTGCCGCGCGCCTTTTGGGGTGGCCGTTCAAATGGCTGGGCCTGCGCGGCGACCCGGCCTTGCCCCCCTTGACCCGGGCGCTGACCGCCTTGGGTCCGGCCTATATCAAATTTGGTCAAATCCTGTCGACGCGGCCCGATATCGTGGGCCAAGATTTGGCCGACCAGTTGAAATATCTGCAAGACAAGCTGCCGCCCTTCTCCATTGAAGAGGCCCGCGCGATGATTGCGGCCGAGTTGGGTGCCCCGGTCGAGGCGCTGTTTTCCAGCTTTTCCGAACCCGTAGCAGCCGCTTCGATTGCACAAGTCCACAATGCGCGCGTGATCGAGACAGACCAAGAGGTGGCGGTCAAAGTGCTGCGCCCCGGTATCGAGCGAGCCTTTCGCCGTGACATCGATGCTTTTTACTTTGCCGCCCGTGCGATTGAATACCTGATCCCCTTTTCCCGCCGTTTGCGGCCGGTCGATGTCATCGCCCATTTTGAAGGCGTCGTTCTGGGCGAATTGGATTTGCGGCTGGAAGCCTCGGCCGCCTCAGAGTTTGCGGAAAACACCAAAGAAGATCAGGGGTTTCAGGTTCCTGTGCCAATCTGGCGTCTCTCTGGCCGCAGCGTGATGACACTGGGTTGGGCCGAAGGGATTTCGATGGCCGACAATGCCGCGCTTGATGCCGCCGGGCATGATCGTGTGGCCTTGGGCGCGCGGGTTTTGTCGTTGTTCCTGTCTCATGCGCTGCGCGACGGGCTGTTTCATGGTGACATGCATCAGGGCAATCTCAAGGTGGCCGCAAATGGCGACATCATCGCTTATGATTTCGGGATCATGGGGCGGATCGATGAATACACACGCCGCGTCTATGCCGAGATTTTGTATGGCTTTATCCGCCGCGATTACCGTCGCGTGGCCGAGGTGCATTTCGAGGCGGGCTATGTGCCGGCCGACCGCGACATTGACGAATTCGCCCGCGCCCTGCGCGCCGTGGGCGAGCCTATTTTCGGCATCGAGGCCAGCCGGGTTTCTATGGCGCGCCTTTTGTCCTTTCTGTTCGAAGTGACCGAGCGTTTTGGCATGGAAACCCGGACCGAGTTGATTCACCTACAGCGCACCATGGTTGTGGTCGAAGGTGTGGCGCGGTCGCTTGATCCGCATATCAACATCTGGCAGGTCGCCAAACCAGTGGTCGAAGGTTATATCAGCCGCAATCTTGGGCCTGTGGCTCTCTTGCGGGATTTGGCGCAGACCGCGCGGGTTCTGGCGCGTTTCGGCCCAAGGCTGCCCCATCTGGTCGAGGCCGCCTTGATCGCCCAAGCTGACGCCCCCCCGCCGATGAAACCGCCCCGCACCCGCCGCCGGTTGGCGCAATTGGGGCTGGCGATAGTGCTCTTTGCCCTTGGAGTTTGGGTGGGAAATCTGATGTAAGGCGGTTTTTCGCTTTACCAACCAGCCATTCAGATGCGCCTGTGCATCTGTCCAATTGAAGACATTCTTTAGCCTGGCACCCGAAGAGCCGTGATTGCGGCTGAAGGCACCTCGATACCTCCCTCCAAAACCAAGGTAGCGCCCGCCGGACCGTTGCGCGCCTCGATAATGCGGGCATAGGATTCGACAGGGCTTTCGCCCAAGAGGGTTTCGCCAGAATAGCTTTCCAAGGACAGGCTGTATTTGCCCTGTGGCAAGGGGTCGCCCGCGGCATCACCACCCAGCCAATCGTAAAGTCCCGGCGCGATCGGCACATCTTCACGCGACACCAATGTGCCCGAGGCGTTGCGCACCACCAATACGGCCCGGTCTGCCCCAATGGCAGGGGTCAGTTGCATGGTGACCGGATCGCCATCCATCCAAACCGGGCTGGCCGCGCGTGCCTCTTGTCCCACCCAGCCTGCCAGTTGCGACATGCCCAAAACCGCCATCTGACTGCCAAGGCTGGCCAAGAGGTCATTGGTGCGCATCTGCTGCTCGACACCGGAAAAGGTGGCCAGTTGCGTGGCATAATCCGCGGAATCGATTGGATTCAGCGGGTCTTGATTTTGCATCTGCGCGGTGAGCATTTTCAAAAACGTATCGAAATCCGAAGAAATCCGAGGTTTCGCAGCCAAAGAGTTGGCCGGTTGGCTATTGGTCTGTGTCAGCGCGGTGGTGTCCATGCTCAGGGCTCCTAAAGTCGCAGGTCAAGACTGGCCCCACCATGGGATGGGGGGCGGGACGTCAGCGTGATGGTTATTGAAGGAGGGGGATCGACCTGTGTCTCCTCATCCGGCATCGTGCGGCTGTTCGGCGTGGGTGCGGATCGCCCCTCACTCCACGGACCGAAAGACATGCTGCCTGCCTGCACCCCAGCCTGTTTCAGTTCGGCCAAAAGTTCAGGCAGGTGGCGGCGCATCAGATCCAAGGTCTCGGGTCGTTCAGCGGAGAGGGTAATGGCCATCGCAGCCCCTTCTGGCCGCATCTCGAAATGCAGCCGACCAAGGGTTTCGGGGGCTAATGTCAACTCGATCCGGGCGGGTGTGTCTAATGGCAGATGCGTAACTGCGGCAATGATCTGTTGAACAGGCGTAGAGGATATTGTCTGCGCCAAAGCTGACGTCCCTATACCCGCCGCAGGCAGCGTGGCCGCGGCCGACCCGGCCAAGATGATAGGCAGCGCTGAAGTCTGGGCGTCGAGGGGGGTTAAATCGGGCTGAACAGTTTCAAGGGTCAAAAAGCCCGACGGAGGAACCGTTTGGACCGGTCCCAAAGGCGCAGAGGCGATTTTGCGATCATATGTCTGTGTCGGGTTCATGCCGGCAGTTTCTTGATTCCTCGTCAGTTCTGCGGTCCCTGATGCAGGTTGCCACATCGTCTCTGCGGCATCGCGCTCTGCCAAGGGCGGGGCATTTTCGTGGTGCATTGCCGTGATGACCAACGGGACAGAACCAAAAGCCGCCCCCGGCGCAAATCCGGTGCGATGAACATGCTTTGTGGCTTCAGGCTGGAAAGCACGTTCCAGAACAAGGGGGTGATGGGCAAGGGCGCTATGCCCGATTGGCTCATTGACCAGCATGTGAGCAGGGGCTGGCAGGGCATCTGGCCAAGCTTGAACGCGCACCAATGTGCCATTCTGCGCGCCATGATCCGGGGCTTGTATTGGCCCCGCTGTTGCCGGGCTTCGGTGCTCCAAACTGTCGATCTTGCGCGTGCTGGCAGATGTTTTCTCGTCATATGTGGTGAGGGGATCTTTTGGGAGGGCGCTACTCGCCGTGTCACCCGGTGACGCTTGGCCTTTGGTCGGCGTTTCCGGGCCTGAGGGCTCCGACCCCGGTCCTTGGAACTGTGGCGACGCCGTCTGATTGCCCGCGCCTTGGTGCGATGCACGCGAAACAAGCCCGCTCTGGCCACCCGGTTGCTCGGCGGCCTCTGGGCCCGCCGCACCATTGTCTCTGCCCAGATCTGCGTCGGAATCCGAAGGCAAAGCACCCGCCCCAACAACGCGATGATGTGCAGCGGGATGTTCAGCCATCACAGGGCCTTGCACCTGCGAAGAATTCACATCTGACATGGTCATCAAGGCTGGGCCAAGATGGCGGATTTCAACGCCAAACCCGTGCCCAAACCCATGCACGGCCTCGGGCCCGACGCCCTGTGCCGGTGCAAGGTGATCTGTCGCGCCATTCTCAGGCGGCATAGCCGTTGTTACCTCGGCATCCAAAGCGCCCAAAGTCTCTAAAAACGCAGTTGATCTTGCGCCATCAACACCCTCATCCAGTGCAAAATCTGCTTGCACCGGCTGTGGCAAATTGGGGTTGGCCAACAAAAACTCTGGCACAGCAGGGGTCATCTTCTCTCCGACGTTTTGCCGAACATGCCGCTTTGTGGCCCATCGATGGTTACTGCTTGTTTACCGCCATCCCTCATAGTGCGGAAAATTCAATTCAATCGAGGCCGCCATGACCCCCCCGCTCACCTCCTTTGCTGTGCAGCCCCTCAGGCGCCCGCAGACCGAGGCCCTTTTGATGCAGACCGCCAAAGAGTTAGAGACCGTTTTTCTTTCAGAAATGCTGTCTTTTTCAGGGCTTGGCGCCGTTTCATCCGAATTTGGCGGCGGCGCTGGCGAGGCGCAGTTTGCGTCGTTTCTGCGGGCGGAACAGGCACGGCTGATGGTGGATCGGGGGGGCATTGGCCTTGCCAGTGCAATTTTCGAATCGCTGAAATCCATGGAGGGGGCGGGTGATGACAAACCTTGACCAATTGCTGGACGAAATGGCGCTTTGCGCCAGACGGGCAGATTTTGTAGGCCTTGGTTCTTTGGCCCCCCGGATTGAGGCGGCGCTTGGCGCGCTTGGCCAGGGTGTTGATCCGAATGCGCTCTATCGCTGGCAGGGCAAGGCGAAAGAAAATGCGCAGCTTCTGGATGCGGCTGGCCGAGGCCTGCGTGCGGCACGCCGCAGGCTGGATGAAAGTCGTGCGGCAAGGAAAACCCTTCAAACCTATGATAAAAAAGGACGAAAATCCGATGTTTTGCCAGATGGTTTGACGGCGGGTAGGTTCTAGCGATGGTCGGATTGGTCAAATGCAACGTAAAATCTGGCCCGGAGTTAAGGATCTGTTAGCGGGCTTGCCCCTTCACTGGCCTTGCATCCCATGAGGGGGTGGCGCGGCGGGAAGATTGCCACCGCAGGGAACAGAAGGTCGTTTAAGCTGCGGCATCCTGCCGTGGCGCAACCCGCCGCGCAAAGCGCCGGCAGATCGTAAAGGATTGGGACATGTCGTCCATTCTGACCAACAGCAGCGCCATGGTCGCGTTGCAGACCATGAAAAGCATCAACGCGAACCTGAACCGCACCCAACAAGAGATTTCGACCGGCAAAACCGTGGCAAATTCGAAGGATAACGCCACAGTCTGAATGACCTTGGCATTGGACGAATAGGCGCGCTGGGTCTGGATCAGCTGGGTCAGTTCCGCCGCAACGTCGGTTGCCGATTCTTCGCGCGAATATCCGACGGTTGATCCCGTTGGCCCATCGCCCGCATCCCAAAGGTAGAACGGACCCGAGGCCGGCGAGATCTGATAGGTCTGGTTGTTGCGTGCAATCAATCCATTCGGGTTTGGCACATCCACCACGGGCAGTTGATAAATCCGGCGGGTAAAGCCCTGATCGTAAACGGCGTAAAGGAAGCCTTTTTCATCCACCTCAACCGAGGACAGTGTCGCCACAGTGGTGCCGTTCTTTGAAATTGCCACGGGCGAGAAGGTGCTGGCCAGCTGCGTCATGCCATTGGCCTCACCAAGCTCGCCGATATCCAGCGCAATGCTGCCACCGCCCACCGTCAGCGCGATTTGTCCCGTGGTCGGATCATAGGGGCCGCCTGTCGTGGGTGTGACAGAGGCCAAAGTGCCCCCGCCAACCTGCGTGTTGTTGAAAGACAGCACATATTCCCCGACCAAGGCCCCGCCCGAGGCGCTGTCACGCACCTGCATCGTCCAAGTGTTGGACGATCCTGTGGCGGGGATGGTTGGGGTAAAGGTAAATTCCAACGCCTCGGATGTGCCAAGGTTGCCGAAATATTCCACCGTCAGATTGTGCGGCGCGCCGGCCGATCCTGCGGCACTTTCCGAGGCGGGCAGATTGACCCCCAGCCGCATCTGCGATGTTGGATTGCCGACATATTGGTTGGCATTGATGCGGACCGGCTCCAAGGACGCCATCGTATCGCGCGGATAGGTGTTCAGGCTACCATCCGGGTTGGCGGGCCACCCCATCAGCACCTGGCCGGTGGCCGTGCGCAAAACACCGTCTGAATCGGCGCGGAATGATCCTGTGGTCACCAAGGAAATCGGATAGCCGCCCGAGGTTGTTGTGGCTGCGCTGGCATCGGTTACCGCCAGAAAACCCCGCCCGTCGATCGCCAGATCGGTTGAATTCGTGGTGGCAATCAAGGGGCCGCGATCATCAATCAGCCGGAAATTCGTGGTGCGCACCCCGCCGGCCGAATAGCTGGTGTTGGAACTGCCGTGAATGACCACCGAATGAAAATCGGTCTGCGCCCGTTTGTAGCCATAGGTGGCTGAATTGGCGATATTGTCGGAAATGGTGGCAAGGCGGTTTGCATTCGCGTTCAGCCCAGCCACCCCCGCATTCAGCGAGGAGGAAATCGTCATCGATGGCGCCTTTCTGCAGCTTCGACTTCATGTGAAGCCCAACCTGCAAAACGCGCGTTAAGATCGCCCTAACATCTAAAATTCGACGCGTTTCCTGTCATCGATTGCGGCGCAGCAAGATCACCTCGATCCGATTGTTGCGCAGTGCCGTCGGATCGGCCGTGGCCGGTTTGCGATTGGCGTGGCCCGTCACGCGGGCGATGCGTTGGTTGGGCAGTTTGTAATGGTCCAGCAACTGGCGCAGCACTTGCGCGCGTTGGGTGGACAGATCCCATGTCGGATCTTGGCGCAGCGTCACCGGATAGCTGCGCACATGGCCGTTCACCGCGATCTCATTGGTCGAGATGCCCAAAACTTCGGCCAGAAGCTGGGCGATGTCGCGCAAGGCGGGGCTGGGCCTATCGGTTTCCAGATCAAACAGTTGGGTGTCTTCAAGGTCAAAGATTTCAATCACCAGACCCTCATCGGTGATGCGTGTCACCACATGGCGCAGCAAGCGTTCCATCGTCATGCTTTCACCGCCCTTGGCCGTCAGCGCCTGTTCCACCTCTGCCAGTGCCTGTTGCTCTGCCGAGGCGCCTCCCTCGTCGGTGGTATTGCCCGTCTCACCACGCGACTGGTTGGATTCGGTCGGATGATTGGCCGTAGCCCCGGTGCCGTTTTGGGCCAGCGTGTTTTCGGTGAAGGTGCTGTCGCCACCAAAAGCGCCGTTGCCGCCGCCCGAAACCCGGTTCACCGGGATTGTCGGATTGAAATAATCCGCAATCCCCTTGCGTTGCTTTTCCGTCGTCGCATTCAACAGCCACATCAGCATGAAGAAGGCCATCATGGCCGTCACAAAGTCAGCATAGGCGACCTTCCAGGCACCCCCATGATGCCCGCCGCCCTGAATGATCTTCTTCCGCTTGATGATGACTGGCGCGGCATTCCCCTGCCCGGCCATTCACACACCCATGTATTTTCACACCCGGGATCAGGTTTAGCGGATCAGGGTTTCAGGGGGGTTAAGGGGTGGCATTTTAGGGAATATGCGGGCGTCCTAGGATAGGGCATTTTGAACCATTTTGTTTCAAACTGCTGAGTTGGCCATTTTAAGGATTTGTTAAGGTCCGCAGGTAAGCCGGGGTTCCACCCCGGACCCCGGAGTATTTTTGCCAAGAGGAAGGGGGCGGGGTTTGCTGCCCAGCTTCCAAGAATACCTCAAGGCAATGCAGCGGTTACCTTTCAGTGTCCTTGGATGAAATGGTCTAAGGTCAGCACAAGGGCCATGAGCCGCCTTGCGCGAAGTTCAACACGGCGTCCCATTAGTCTGCGGACGGGGCACCTCCCAGTTTGCAAAGAGGCTCTCAAAATAGGCAAGGCGGTTTGGCATCAGCGCAGCCACCCTAGATTCGACTGCCGGCGGGAGCCGCCCGGGATATTTCAGCATGGCCCAAGCGAAAAGCGCTGACTCTGCCATGTCCTCTGCTCCGGGATGCTCTGCAGCATATTCCGTCACAAATTGACCATCTGCGGTCTGCGCTGCGAGCCATTCAGCGCTTGAGGCATGAGGCACGTCCAGCGTGGCATGGACGCTTTCATGAAAGACGGTTTCAGGGATGTCATTGGTCGCGATGCGTGACCGTATGTTTTCCGAATACATCACGAAGAAACGGCCAAGATCTTCAGCGAAAGCCGTTTCGTTTCCCTCGTGAATGACCACATGGGAAAGCAAGTTGCGCATCGGTTCAGGTAGCCGTGCGACCGCGCGGATGACGGGATCAATCAGCGTCTCGGCTTTTGCTTTGTCGCCCACATCAGGATGAACCCAGATCCCAACGCTTTTGCCCCCGTCAAAGATGGCGTTGAAGATCAGAACGTCGTCAGCAAAGAGATTGTCATGCCTTTTGTCGACCATTTCGGCGCGCGAAACCCCCTCATACCGAAGGCAAAAGTTCGCGCTTGGCTCGTCTTCTCGGATGAAATCCAGATCATTGGAAACCACCGAGTTGGGAAACAGCGGCTCTGCCAGTGCAGGAGGAACTGCACATAGCAAAACCGCCAAACTCAGGGAAAAACGATAAGGCACGGTTTCGCTCCATTCCCTCTGCGCCAAGGCAGGATTGCCTAACTTGCACAGCCCGTTGACGTCGCCCAGAGCTGCCATCGGACCTGCGAAGTTCTGCGCAAAGGCCCGACGTTTGCAGGGCGCGTTTGCCTGTGACAGCACCAGCCAAACATTTGCCGCACGAGATGAGGTGTTCAACTGCGCGGGCGACCAGTGGAGTTTGCCTCGCCTACCGCTCGCGCAGCGCCTCATTCGCCTTGTAAAGTGGTTTGGTCAGATAGGTCAGGATGGTCTTGCCGCCAGTTTGCAATTCGACCTCGGCCTGCATGCCGGGGCGGATTTCAAGGCTTTTCTGGCGTTCAGTAAATTGCGTCTGATCGGCGGCAAGCGTGACTTTGTAATGCGCCTCGGCGTCGGGATTGCGGGCGTATTCATCCTTGAACGTATCGGCGGAAACAAAGGTGACCCTGCCTTTAAGGCTGCCGAAAATGGTGAAATCATAGGCTGAAAGCTTGATCACCGCCTCTTGCCCCATCTGCACCGAGGCGATGTCGCGCGGCTTTACCTTGGCTTCGACATAGAGGTCTTCATCCAATGGGATGATCTGCAAGATCTCTTCGCCGGGGCGCACGACACCGCCGATGGTGGTGACGGACAGTTTGTTCACCACACCGCGCATCGGGGCCAAAAGCGTGGTCCTTGACAGCTGATCTTGGGACAGGCGGCGCTTTTGGCGCAGCGAAGCCAGATCGCCTTGGGTCTTGGAATATTCGGTGGCGCGGTCTTTTTCGGTGGTGGTCACTGCTTCGGACAGTTTGTTTTGCGCATCGGAATGGGCCTTTTTGGCGCGCGTCAATTCAATCAAGGGCGCGATTTCGCGGTCATACATGCGCTGGATCAGGTCGAGTTCCTTGGCCGTTTGTTCGGCCACCGCCTTTGCGCCGCCCACGCGCGCTTCAAATTCGGTCAGCCGGGCGGCGAGCAAGGCACGCTCCGAGGCGGCGATTGCGGGAACGCGTTCTTCAATCTCAATCGGGATCTCGAAATCAGGCTGGCCCAGCATTTCCGCCTCAAGACGCAGGCGTCGGATGTCCAGCGCGGCGATTTCGTCGTCCAGCTCATCGACTGTGGCCTGATATTGGGTGCCATAAAGCCGGGCCAAGATCTGACCCTCTTCCACGATATCGCCTTCAGCCACGTTCAGCTCGGCCAAAATGCCGCCTTCAAGGTTCTGAATGATCTGAGGGCGTGAGGATGACACGATCTGCCCCGGCGCGCGGACGATTTCATCGACCCAGGCCAAGGCGGCCCAAAGCAGAAACAGCACCAGGCTGGCCGCAATCGCCCAGATGACATAGCTCGGACCACGGCTGCGGCCCACCAGCTCGTCTTCGTAATCCATCACGGTCATGTCTTGGCTCCTGCCTGTGCCTTGGCCAGATGCGCCAGCACCTGATCGCGGGGGCCATCCACGGCCAGTTTGCCGTTTTGCAAGATCAGCGTGCGGCTGGTCAGTTGCAGGATTGGCACGCGGTGGGTGGCGATGATGGCCGTGCGGCCCTGCAACCAAGTGCCAAGCCGCGACACAAGGGTGTTTTCCAGTGTCTGGTCGAGCGCCGAGGTGGGTTCATCCAAAATGGCCACGGCCGGGTCTTGCAGCCACATCCGCGCCCAGCCGATGGATTGACGCTGGCCCACTGACAGACCTTCGCCCATCTCTTTGATTTCCACATCCAGCCCACGCGGGTGGTTGCGCACAAAGGGGCCAAGCCCGGCAAAATCTAGTGCGGCAAACAGCCGATCATCGTCGCGTTCCAGCTGCGTCAGGTTCAGGTTGTCACGCAGGGTGCCAGCAAAAAGCCGCACCTCTTGGCCCAAATAGCCCACGCCCCGGCGCAGATCGCGCGGGTGAAGCTGTTCCATATCCACGCCGTCCAACAAGATGCGGCCACGGGTTGGCTCATAAATCCCGGCCAATAGGCGCAACAGGGTGGATTTGCCCGACCCATTGGCGCCCAAGATCGCCACATGCTGGCCTTGGGGAATGGCGAGGGCGTTGATGTCCACGATGGGGGCCGACTGTTCGTCGTAGCGAAATTCAAGATTGCGCAATTCGTAAATGCCCAACAGGCGGCTGCGGCGCAGATAGTGGCGGCCTTCCTCTTCGTGCTGGCGCGAGTTGGCGATGCTTTCCAACCCGTCCAGCGCCGATTTCACATTGGTCCATTTCGCAAGGGTTGAGGACAGCGCGGCCAAGGGGCCCAGCGTGCGACCCGTCAGGATGCCGATGGCAATGATGGTGCCCACAGTGAATTGGCCTGCAAAAACCAGATAAGCCCCGAAAATCACCGCAACCACATAGGTTGCCTGTTGCACGGCGGCCGCCCAATAGCCCAGCATCGCCGTCAGCTTGCGCTGATCGGCCGAGTTCGATGCGGTAAGGGCGGACAGCTCGTTCCAGATCCGCTTGACCCGATCTTCGCCGCGCTGGGTGGTCAGGGTTTCCGCCTCAAAGATCGCTTCATAAAGCAGCCGGGCCGATTTCTGGCTTGCGCCTTGGGTGGCAGCGGTCAGGGCGACCATCTTCTTTTGCAGCAAGAACCCCGGCAGCACCATCAAGGCACCGCCGATGATCAAGACCCAAACAAGATTGCCCCCAATCGAGGCAACCAGAGCAAGAAAGATCAAAAGGAAGGGCAGATCCGCCACCGTGCCAATGGTCGAGGCGGTGAAAAACTCGCGCACCGAGGAGAACTCGCGCATGGCCGAGAAGACTTGGCTGGGCGATTTCTGGCCGGGGCCGGTTTTCATGCCCAAAAGCTTGTCCATCAACCGGCTTTGCACGGTCAACTCAATGCGTTTGCCGGTCACGTCCATCAGGCCCGAGCGTGCCAGCTTCAGCGCGGCCTCCAGCGCGATGGCCAGCATCGCCCCCCATGCCAGCACCCATAGCGTAGGTTCAGATTGATAGGGGATCACGCGGTCATAGACCTGCATCGAAAACAACGACACCGACACGGCCAGAATATTGGCCACAAGGCTGCCCGCCGCGACCTCCATCATCTGACGACGATAGTTTTGCAGCTCTGACCAGAACCAATGCCCCTTGCCCACAGACACGGCATGGCGTTTTTCCAAATCGGCCATGGTGGTCTTGGCACGCAGGATGCGCCCGGCAAAGACCTGCGCGAAATCATAGGACGAAACCTCGGCGCGCATGTCGGGGCAGGTGGTGTCATAGATCTGCACGCCAGTATCGTCTTCGGACAGAACAAGCACCACCTGACCTGAGGTCATTTCGGCCAGCGCGGGCAGATGTTTGTGCGAAAGTTTTTGCGTCTTTTCGACCGTGGCGGAAAATCCGCAGGTTTTCAGTGCGGCGGCCAGTTCGGCCAGCCCCAGCGTGCCAGACGCGGCGGCCAGTTGCAGATTTTCCAAAATATCGGCGACCGCCACATCCTGCCCGCTTAGCCCGGCATAGACTGAGGCAAGCTGCGCGCGGGCCAAGGCGCGGTTGGTATAGCGCGGCTTCATCGGTCGATCCGCCGGGGCGGGCCGCATCGAGGGTCCGCGTGCCGTGGCATTCATGTCAAACGCGACAACCTTTTCCGTCACATCCGTGCCCCATCTACCAAAAGACCGCGGTCGCGGGCGATTTCGATTTCCAGAAGTGCGATTTCGTATTTCAGCGACGCCTGATCGCGTTCCAGCCGGGCAAAGCTGTCGTATTGGCCAACCAGTTCCAAAAGGCTGCGGCGGCCCAGCTTGTATTGCTCGACAAACAGCTCAAGATTGGCTTCGGTTTGCGCCAGAACCGCAGCACCTTGGGCCATGCGGCTTTCCATCTGCGCGATCTGGCGCTCCAGGGACACAATCCGGCGCTGGGCGGTTTCGGCGGCTTCGGCATTGCGCCGCGCGACGACATCCGCCGTGGCATCCAGCGCCGCGAATTCCTCTCGCGTGCCCATGCCCAAAAGCCCAGATCCCCCCAGACGCAAGCCGGGATCCAGACCGTCCGCTGTCAAATCTGCATTGGCGCTCAGCGAGGGCATCAGCCCCGCGCGCGCAATCTTGCTTTCTGCGATGGACCGCTGCCCCTCACCGCGCGCTTTCACCACCGAAAGCGGCTCGGCGCCGTTGCCCAACACAGACAGCCGATCAATGCCGCGCACCCCGTCAATCCCCGGCGCGGCCATCGCGGCCAATTCGGCCATGGCCGAGATTTCTGCCTCGCGGTCAATGGCGGCGGTGGCCTGCATTTCGGCAAGATGCTGGGTGATGATGTGCTGCTCGGAATTGTCGGAAAGCCCGCCTTCGACGCGCTGACGCATCACCGTGGCAAAACCCTGTAACCGGTCATTCGCGCGGGCCGACAGCGCACCTTGGGTGCGCGCGCGCTCGGCCTTGATGTAATGCGACAGCCCGTCATAAACACGTTGGTTGATGTCTGACGACAGTGTCACCGCCGCCACTTCGACATCGGCGGCCGCATAGGCGCGTTCGGCCTTACGCTTGCCGTGGTCAAAGAGCGCCTGCTCCAGCAAAAGCCCGGCGGCCAGCCCATTCAACGAGGTCAGCGTAACCGACGGCCCGAGTTTCGGCAGCCAGTTCTTGGCCCGCGCTTCGGACCGCAGGCGCGCGATGCGCAATTCAGCCCCCGCCGTGCCCGCGTCAGCCTCCAGCACCGCATCGGCCACCTTGGCATAGGCCCCGCCCAAAGGCAGAACCGACCGACGCGCTTGAAGATCTGCGATCAGGGTCGAACCTGCCTCCGAGGGGCTTGCACCCGTAGCGCCCGCTACAGTGTTGGGGCTCAGGCTCATCCGGCTGGCCATTTCGGCCTCATTCTGCGCCGTCGTGCCCACACAGCCCGCCAACAGCGCGGCGGCCAACATGGCACCCGAGAAGACAAGCGTCCTCGGCGGCCGGGCAGGGGGGATGCCCCCTGCGCCGGACCTGATATTGCGGTCCATTGGCATAATGCCCTTCTCCGCTGCGCGCTTACACGCCGGTCTGGTTGACGTGAATATCCGCGTCGATCAGCACCGAAGCGCCGCTGTCGCCCAAGGTATAAAGCTTGAACCCGCCATCGGCGTTCGCCACGCTGGTGACACCGCTGATGTTCACAACGTCATCGGTGCCGCCTGTGATGGTCAATTGCTTGTCCGCCCCGGTCAGCGCCAGAACCTGCTCTGGCGTGATCGTCAGATTGGCATCTGCTGCCGACAGATCAATCGTGCCAAAGTCAAAATTCTGCAGCCCGCTGCGGCCCAGATCCACCGTCACCTCACCCGTGGTGTTGCGCAGATAAAGCGTGCTGGACTGGTTGCCCGCCACATCCTGATTGTTGATCACCAGATAGGTGCCATCGGGAATGGCCGTGCTGAACATGGCCCAGTTGGCATTCACCGTGGTGCCGCCCACATCGACCGTGCCGCTGTATTCCGCAGCCGGGGTCAGCTCAGTGGCCGTGCCTGCCGCGTTGACGGTGTGATAGCTGTAGTCATCCGCCGAAGCCGCCGTGGCAATCCCAAAAAGCTGGTTGCCAGCACCGGCGTCTGCCACACGCTGCGGATCGTTCGGGGCGACCGTATCAATCCGCACGGTTTCCGCGTCCAGATGGCGCACGTTGCCCACCCAGTCGCGCGCCGAAACCTGCACGCTGACTGGAATATCGTCGCCAACAGGAAGACGGGACTTGGGGACAGTAATTGTCCATGTCCCGTTGGCGGTTGCCGTGGTTTCAATCGCAGCGCCCCCGTTCACCCGCACCCAAACGGTGGAGTTCGGCTCGACCGTGCCCGTCAGGGTGACCCCTGCGGCGGCTTCTGCGGCGTTGATATAGCCATCGCCACCAATCGCCCCACCCTCGCGGGTCAGCGGCGTCACCACCCGGTCAATCGCCACGTTTTGGGTCAGCGGGGCCGACAGGTTGCCAAACTGATCACGCGCCGTTGCGGTCACCAAAACCGAGGTCTGGCCGCCCGGAATGGCCGAGGCAGGCACCGAAGCGGTCCATGTGCCATTGGCATTCACCGTCACGGCGCTGGCCGGCAGGGTCATATCGCCCCATTTCACCGTAACAGTGGAACCCGGCTCGACCGTGCCCGAGATGGTCACACCATTCAGCGCCTCAGTGGCGTTGACGGCATCGGCCCCGGGGGCAAGGCTGGTCAGATCATCCACGGCCGTCAGACGGAAATTCGTCACCTCGGTGTCGATCTTGATCGTATGGCTTGTGGTTGCGGTATTGCCTGCGGTGTCGGTCGCTTGGACCTGCACGATGCCGTTGCGTGTCGCCGCGCCAAAATTGGCAAAGGCAAAAGGCGCGGTCCAGTTGCCATCGCCATTGGCGGTGACCGTCACGACCTGACCTTCAAAGGTGACCTTGACCGTTGAGCCGGGATCGGCGGTGCCGGTCAGGTTGAAGCTGCGGCTTTCCGACAAGGTCATACGATCATCGCCACCGATCTGATTGGCGTTGACGTCCACTTCGGCCAGCGTATCGACGCGGACGTTGCGGCTGGCCGAGGCGCTGTTGCCCGCGGCGTCCTTGGCCGTCACGGTCACTTGGGTCTGTGTGGATTGGATAGTGCCAAACAGCCCCGCCGGGAAGTTCACCGTCCAATTGCCCGTGGCCGGGTTCACGGTCGCGGGCAGGGTGGTGCCGTTCCAGCTGACCATCACATCGGTCGAGCCCTTTTCGGCGGTGCCCGTAACGGTGATCGCCTTGCCATTTTCCAAAGCGTTCAGAATGTCATCGCCGGCAATCTGATTAATCCCCAGCGTCGCCACCGTATCGATGGCAATCGCCTGATTCAGCACGGTTTTGTTGCCCAAAGCATCGGTCGCGGTAATCACTGCGGGCAGTTCGTAATACTGGCCAGCCGGAATTTGGGCTTGGGTAAATGTCACCGACCATTCCCCGTTGTCACCAACTGTCGTGGTCTGGGTATGGCCATTGATGACCACCTTAATGTTCGCACCCACCTCGCCCGTGCCGCCAAGGCTGACGCCATTGGCATATTCACTCAGGTTCTCAACATCGTTCTGGGCGGTCGTGCCAAAGGTGGTTTCCACATCCGGTGGCGTCATGTCGATCACAAAGGCAGGGCCGGTCAGGGTGGTTTGCGTGCCATTCGGCTGCGTCACAACCACCGTTGCGGTATGATTGCCATCTGCCGGAAGCCCATCGGTCGGATAGGTCACGGACCATGTGCCATTGCCGCCAATGATTGCGGTTTCCGTAACGCCACCAATGGTCACCTTGACGTTATCGCCGGGCTCACCCGTGCCAGTGACGGTGATGGTGGGATTGGTCGTGTTGGTGGTCAGAGGGTCTGCATCTTGCGGGTCAACCGTCGGCGGACGGCGGGTGCCGCCGTCGCCGTCATCACCGTCGTCACCATCATCATCATCATCACCGTCGTCGCCACCGCCGTCGCCATCGTTGCCGCCACCGTCATCGCCGCCACCACCACTGGTGCCGCCACCGCCGCCGCCGCCAACAAGCGCAGCGCCGCCAACAACCGCCGCCGCCGCGCCCAAGCCACCTGCGCCACCCAAAAGGCCGGGCACAAGTGCCGCCATGCCCGCCGGTTCATCCGAAGCGCCAACGCCATTCGCGACGCTGTCCGCATCTGCAAAGCGCAGATCGTCCAGAGGGCTCCATTTTTCCCATGCTTGTGTCGGGCCATAATCGGCAAACAGCATGCCATCGCCGGTTTCCGAGATGATCACCTCGGTGATCGTGCCGTTGTCCGACAGATACAGCTTATTCTGGTCGCCTGCGGCTTCGTTGAAATAGCCAGAAAGGATAATGTTGCGCCCATCGGCAAGCTGAATAACAAGGTCATTGCCTTGCTGCTCGTATCCAATGATCGAGACTTTGGACAGGTTCAGCGAGATACTATCGCCCGACCCAACTGGAATAAAGTTACCCTGACCCTCACCAGCGACGCTGCCAAGTTGAGAACCGCCCGCAATGTCGCGGACAGCGAAATCAATCGCCGTTACCATAATACCACTCCGCCTCAAGACCGGAACATTTCGCCCGGCATATTGTTATGGACCCCATCTAACGAGGGTCGCTTGCCCTATGGGATAACCGGGAGTGGACACAATTTCTAGTGTTTAGTTCGCAAAAGCTTAATTTTTGTCGCAATTTTTCGCATCAAATGCATTGATTGCGGTTTTTTTGCGACAGTTTGGCGGGTCAACAAGCGGCGCTGGGCGCCTTGCTGCCATGGCGCTTTGGGTGCAGGCGTCCCCATATCCTGCGCAGCTTTTGCCTCTTTAGTGGCCAATCCGGCCGCGTTCTGTGGTAGTTTGGGGCGTGCCGTGAATGACCGGTGTTTTTGCGCCAATCTTGGCCGTTGGATGGCAACGGCCTGCCACCCCCCCGCGCAAGGTATCGCCTATGCGCGCGGGCAGGGGGTGTCGGGGTTTTGGCCAAACCTACGGGCAGTCGTCGGTCAATTCGATCGTCGCCCATGTCTCGAAACACACCCCGCCGGCCAGCGCCATGACGCCAATCGTGGCGCGTCCCCCAAGGCCACGGTCACGGCCAAAGACCTCGACAAACAGGTCTGACAGACCGGAGGAGACGCGGTGAACGTCCTCATATTCAGGGGTGCAGACGACAAAATTCAGACTGCGCACAATGGATTTCACATAGTCAAGACTGCCGACCGCCTGCTTGATCCCGCCCAGCACATTCAGCCCGGTCTGACGGGCTGCGGCATAGCCCTGCTCGGTGGTCAAATCTTGGCCCAACCGCCCCTTGTGGGTGATCTGCGTGCCGATCTGTGCGACATGGCCCGATAGGAACAGAAGGCTGCCAATACGGTGATAGGGCTTCATCGTGCCGTAATCCGCCCCATAATAGCCGATGCGGTCAAAATCCGGAATATCAAGGCCCATCATCAGGGCCAGCTTCTCTGGACTCTGCAGTGCCGGGGTTTGCGTCTTTGGGTTTTCGGTCATGGCCATCCCTCTCGTCATTTCAGGCAGCGTAACAGCCACTTGATCGCGGACAAGGGGGCACATGGCGACCAGCGGTTGCGCCATGGCAGCTAGCCCTGTATCCCAAAACCCAGAAGCTGCCCCTTCGGAGTGTTCGTGATGCGATTCTTGCGTGCTGCCTGTCTGCTGCTTGGCGTCGGTCTGGGGCTGATGGCCTGTCAGACCAATGATTTGGCCGAACCTCCTGCGCCCTTGGGTGATTTCGCCTTGGGTCACAACATCGTGGTGACCTCGAACATGCAAAAGGTCGCAATCTCGCGCAATGCGAGCGGTGAAGACTGGGAGGCGGCCTTGGAAAAGGCAATTGACCAGCGCTTTGGCCGTTATCAGGGCGAAAAACTTTATAATATTGGCGTTTCAATCGACGCCTTCGCACTGGCCCCGCCCGGCGTTCCTTTGGTTTTGAACCCGAAATCGGCTTTGGGCATCACCGTCACCATTTGGGATGATGCGGCACAGAAAAAGCTGAACGAAGAGGGCAAGCAGATCATCGTGATGGAAAAGATGTCGGGCGAAACCGTGCTGGGTTCGGGTCTGACACAATCTGCGGCCAAGCAGATGGAGATTCTGTCTTACAACGCAGCCAAGGCGATTGAGGGCTGGCTGTTGGAAAACCCAGAATGGTTTGGCCTGCCCCCAAAGGCCGAGACCACAGGGCCTGCCCCCACCACCTTTGGCGCCACCGCGCCATCGGCGGCTCCGGCTGCGGCCACTGCGGCCGCGCCAATCACGGTCGAACCCGTCACCACTTTGACAGAGTAAGATAGCCCGTGGCGCTGCCTTGCCTTTTGCCGCTCTTGTTGCCCGGCAGGTCTTGATTTTTCCCGGCTGGGAAGATAATTGCCCGCCCGTGGAACACCGGGCCCATTGCGGGCCCCCGGATAAGCAAGGGCGCCCTCATGGCAAAGGCAAAGTTTGAACGGACGAAACCGCACGTTAACATTGGCACGATTGGCCACGTTGACCATGGCAAGACGACGCTGACGGCAGCGATCACCAAGTATTTTGGTGAATTCCGCGCCTATGACCAGATTGACGGTGCGCCGGAAGAGCGTGCACGCGGGATCACGATTTCGACCGCGCACGTGGAATATGAGACGGAGAACCGTCACTATGCACACGTCGACTGCCCCGGCCACGCTGACTATGTGAAGAACATGATCACGGGTGCGGCACAGATGGACGGCGCGATTCTGGTTTGCGCGGCCTCGGACGGCCCGATGCCGCAGACGCGCGAGCACATCCTGCTTGGCCGCCAGGTGGGTATTCCCTACATGGTGTGCTACATGAACAAGGTTGACCTTGTGGATGACGCCGAACTGATCGAACTGGTGGAAATGGAACTGCGCGAGCTGTTCTCGTCCTACGAATACCCCGGCGACGACATTCCGATCATCAAGGGCTCGGCCCACCAGGCGATGATTGGCGAGCGTAAGGACATCGGTGAAGATTCGATCCGCGCGCTGATGGCGGCTGTTGACAGCTACATCCCGACCCCGGCCCGCGCGGTTGACCAGCCCTTCCTGATGCCGATCGAAGACGTGTTCTCGATCTCGGGCCGCGGCACGGTTGTGACCGGTCGTGTGGAGCGTGGCGTGATCAACGTCGGCGACGAAGTTGAGATCGTGGGCATCCGCGAGACCAAGAAGTCGGTCTGCACCGGTGTGGAAATGTTCCGCAAGCTGTTGGATCGTGGTGAAGCTGGCGACAACGTCGGCGTTCTGTTGCGCGGTATCGACCGTGAAGGCGTGGAACGTGGTCAGGTGCTGTGCAAGCCGAAGTCGGTGAACCCGCACACCAAGTTCGAAGCCGAGGCCTATATCCTGACCAAGGAAGAAGGCGGCCGTCACACGCCATTCTTCGCGAACTACCGCCCGCAGTTCTACTTCCGCACCACGGACGTGACCGGGACGGTTGAGCTTCCGGCTGGCACCGAGATGGTGATGCCGGGCGACAACCTGAAGTTCAACGTGACGCTGATCGCCCCGATCGCGATGGAAGAGAAGCTGCGCTTCGCCATCCGCGAAGGCGGCCGCACCGTCGGCGCGGGCGTCGTGTCGAAGATCATCGAGTGATGATCCCGAGACGCGCCAGCTAAGGGCTTGTCGAAGATCATCGAATAATCTGCCGCAAGGCCGATAAGGAAAAGGCCGCCCCCGGGCGGCCTTTTTCCATATCCGCCCCCCAAACTCGTCGAGCCCTTCGGGCACTCCTCGTCACCCCCGACGAGGCCACGAAGGGCCCGAGGAGGGAAGGGTCAACGCGTCAGCCGCGTGACAATCCGCCGAGTGATCGGCGCCACAACCAGAACCGAGGGAAACGCGATCAACCAAGAGATCCCCCAGTTGCTCACCCATGTGCCAATAAACGCATCCGACAGCCCCAAGGCGCGGTAGGTCGAAACACCCGACACCATCAAAGACATCAAACCCGACAGGATCAGGCCAAAGAGAAGAGGGGCAAAGCGGGCGGGCAGCATGATCGGGCCTATTGGTTGTTGCGTGCGCGTTTTAGCGGGCATGAAAAGCGGTGACCAGCCTGACAAAGGCCCTTGATTTCCCCGCGCCCCTGCCGTAACCCCTGCGCCAGGCTTAGGAGTTTAGCTCAGTTGGTAGAGCATCGGTCTCCAAAACCGAGGGTCGTGGGTTCGAGTCCCCCAACTCCTGCCAAGCCTGCCTTCCCCCATGACATGTGCCGACCCCTCCCTTGCGCCTGTGCTCTTGGGAATGATCGGCCTTGAATTTGCAGCCGCCTGCGCGTATCTGGCCCAAGACACAAGCATCGGAATCGAGCATGGCCACCAAGACCTCTCCCACTCAGTTCATCGCGCAAACCCGCGCCGAGATTGCCAAGGTGATCTGGCCGACCCGCCGCGAGGTGGTGTTGACCACGATCATGGTGTTCATCATGGCCGCCCTGACCGCGACCTTCTTTTCGCTGGTCGACATGGCGATTCGTTTTGGCTTGCGGCTGATCATCGGCGGCGCCTGAACGGCCCTTTGCTGCGGAATTGCCTTGAAATCTGGGCGGTTGGCGGCTATCTCGCCCTCAATCACGGGAACACGGCGCGCAGCGATTCGAGTTGCGCGCTGTTTTTTGTTCCCGAAAGAGCCGGGAAAAATCTCGGATAATGCAGGAAATTCAGTCCCTTGGCGGGGATGGCAAGTTAAGGTGGAATAGGCATGGCCAAGCGTTGGTATTCGGTGAGCGTGCTGTCGAACTTCGAAAAGAAGGTCGCAGAGCAAATCCGTACGGCTGTCGCTGATGCCAATCTTGGTGACGAGATTGACGAAGTTCTGGTGCCGACCGAAGAAGTGATCGAAGTGCGTCGCGGCAAGAAGGTGACGTCGGAACGTCGCTTCATGCCCGGCTATGTTCTGGTGCGGATGGAGATGACCAACCGCGGCTATCACCTGATCTCGTCGATCAACCGCGTGACGGGTTTTCTTGGGCCTCAGGGCCGGCCCATGCCCATGCGTGACGCCGAGGTGAACCAGATTCTGAACCGCGTCGAAGAAGGTCAGGAAGCCCCGCGCAACCTGATCCGGTTCGAGGTGGGTGAAAAGGTCAAGGTCACCGATGGCCCGTTTGAAGGCTTTGATGGCATGGTTGAGGACGTGGATGAGGGCCACAGCCGCCTGAAAGTGTCCGTCTCGATCTTTGGGCGCGCGACGCCCGTGGAATTGGAATTCACTCAGGTGTCGAAAAACCTCTGAGTGCATCGCGTGGGAGGCGCGCTTTCGGGACACCCCGTTGGCAGACCGGACCACTAAACCGCGCATCCGTCCATGAGGGGCGGCGCAGTGATAAAGGAGAGGCCAGATGGCCAAGAAGATTGTTGGCAGCTTGAAGCTGCAAGTGAAGGCCCAGCAGGCCAACCCATCGCCCCCGGTTGGTCCGGCGCTGGGTCAGCGCGGGTTGAATATCATGGCGTTCGTGAAGGAATTCAACGCCAAGACCGCCGAGATTCCGCCCGGCACCCCGACCCCGGTGATCATCACCTACTACGCCGACAAGTCGTTCAGCCTTGAGCTGAAGACCGCGCCTGCCTCGTTCCTGATCAAGCAGGCCGCAGGTCTGCCGGCTGTGGGCAAGCGCGCGCGCTCCAAGGGTGCGACCAAGCCGGGCCGTGAAGTGGCTGGCACCATCACCACCGCTGCTCTGCGCAAGATTGCCGAGACCAAAATGAAAGATCTCAACGCCAATTCGATCGAAGCGGCAATGAACATCATTCTTGGGTCGGCCAAGTCCTGCGGCATCGAAGTGAAGGGCTGATCATCATGGCAAAAATTGGTAAGCGTTCGGCAAAGGCCAACGAAGTTTTCGCCGGCAAGTCGCTGATCTCGGTCGAGGAAGCGGTCAAGCTGATCAAGGGTGCCGCGTCGGCCAAGTTCGACGAGACGCTGGAAATCGCAATGAACCTTGGCGTTGACCCGCGTCATGCGGACCAAATGGTTCGTGGCGTGGTGCAGTTGCCGAATGGCACGGGTAAAACCGTGCGCGTGGCCGTGTTCGCCCGTGGCGCCAAGGCTGACGAAGCCAAGGCCGCTGGTGCAGATATCGTCGGTGCCGAGGACCTGATGGAAACCATCCAGTCCGGCAAAATCGAGTTCGATCGCTGCATCGCAACCCCCGACATGATGCCGCTGGTCGGCCGTCTGGGTAAGATCCTTGGCCCGCGCAACCTGATGCCGAACCCCAAGGTCGGCACCGTGACGATGGACGTGAAAACCGCTGTCGAAGCTGCCAAAGGCGGCGAAGTGCAGTTCAAGGTCGAAAAGGCCGGGGTCATTCACGCAGGTATCGGCAAGATCTCGTTCGATGAGGCCAAGCTGGCCGAAAACGTGCGCGCCTTTGTGGATGCTGTGTCCAAGGCCAAGCCGGCAGGTGCCAAGGGCGCCTATCTGAAGAAGGTCTCCTTGTCCTCGACCATGGGTCCGGGCGTCTCGGTGGATCTGTCTTCGGCCACCGCCTAAGGGCTTTGGGGGCAACCCCATCGGATGAAAATTGCAACGGCCGCCCCGAAAAGGGCGGCCGTTTGCTTGTTTGGGCCGCACTCTTGGGCCAGAATGCGCGCATTGAGGCAAAAGTATATTTGACCAAGGGGCAGTTATGGCAAAGCCAGTTTTTCAAGATGGGGAAATGCGCCGTCTGGCACGGCGGCTAGAGCCGGGCGCGGTTGAACGGTTGTCAGCGGCAAAGGTGCAAGAGGCCGAAGATTTCCGCCTGTTTCGCTATGATACGCCGGATGGCAAGGTGGATATCGACCTGTATCGTCGGCTGCAAACCGAAGCCAATAAGATGAAAATCGAAAACCAATGGGTGCCAGAAGAGCATATCCAGCTTCTGTCGGCCTATCTGCGCGCTATGGGCGTTCAAGTTGCCCGCGGGGTCTGTCACGGCACCCGGCGCGGCAATGAACAGGTCTGGTTCCGCAAGCACCTTGGCGCGGGGGCCGATGTCTTTGGCACCGAGATTTCCGACAATGCCACCGAGTTTCCGCACACCATCCAATGGGATTTCCACGATGTCGATCCTGCCTGGGTCGGGCAGATGGAGATGGTCTATTCCAATTCCTGGGACCACGCCCATGACCCGGAATTGGCCTTTGCGGGCTGGATCTCCTGCCTGCGCCCGGGTGGGTTCCTCATGCTCGATCACGGCTGGAACTATCAGCCCGAGCGGGTGACGGCGATGGACCCTTTCGGCATCTCCGAGGCCGGGCTTGTCGCCATGCTGAACCGAGTCGGCGCGGGCAAGGGTGAGGTGGTTGAGGTGATCGATGGCGGCCAGCACAAGGATATGCCGATCCGCACCGTCATGTTCCGCGCCCATCGGTGAGTGCAGGTTCGGCACAAATGATGCTGCGTCCGGGGGCCGATGGTCCCCGGATCGCGGTCTATTCCTGCTATTTCGGGGCGCATGAACCCTTCAATCCTGCGGCCACCGGCGCGGAGAGCGCCACCTATGACCGCTTTGTGTTTACCGATCATGCCGACCTGCCCACACCTGCGCGGCTGGTGCAGATCGAAGATGCGGGCGAGGGGCCGGCCATTCTGTCGCGCCTGCCAAAGCTTTGCCCGCATCTGTTCTTTCAGGGCTATGACTGGGTCATCTATCTGGATAACAACGCATGCTTTGCTCTCGACCCTGCACGCATCATCCGCCGGGTGATACGTGAACACCCCGGCACCCCAGCCGGACGCTATCTGTTCACCCACCGCCGCCGCGACTGTGCTTGGGATGAGGCGGATGAATGCCTGCGGCTGGGCTATATGACCGCAGACCAACATGCCGCCGTCACGGGGCATTTTGCCCGCAGCGCCCTGCCGCGCCATGCCGGGCTTTATGTGAACACCTGCCTTATTCAGCGCATGGGCTGTGGGCAGACCGACGCCTTGAATGAGGCGTGGTATGACAGCCTGACCAGCCTGACGCGCCGCGATCAGGTGATGCTGCCATGGCTCTTGGTCAGCCGCGGCTGTCCGCATCGGGTGTTGACGGTCAAAATCCAGTCTTGGATTGATTGGCCAATCCACAGCCCCAAGGCCCGCGCGAAGTTTCGTCGCGCACAGAATGCGCCTTGAAGGCGACAGCAGGGCTTTCAAATTCACGCGCCAGCGGCTATTCAGCCCTTCATGTTGCGCTTCCGTGATTCGTCGCGGGGGTGAAACATGCTTTGTCCGAGACGGTGGGTGGCGCGCAAACGCCTTAATTTCCCTCCTGAGATGGGGTTCGAGAACACTGATTCCGGGGTTTCCTCGGGTGATCACGGCTCGGGACTTTATCGTGGACCCGAACGTGGCGCGCCATACGGTGCGTCACAAACATGAGCCGGGGGGAAACCCCCACACTTGGAGTGAAACTGTGGATAGAGCCCAAAAAGAACAGTTGGTCGAAGAACTCGGCCAAATCTTCGCAAGCTCTGGCGTTGTTGTGGTTGCACACTACGCAGGTATGACGGTTGCACAGATGCAGGACCTGCGCGCAAAAATGCGCGAAGTTGGTGGGTCCGTTCGCGTTGCCAAGAACACGCTCGCCAAGATCGCCCTTGAAGGAAAAGCCTCTGCAAAGATGGCCGGACTTTTGACGGGCATGACCATGCTGTCCTACTCGGAAGACCCTGTGGCTGCGGCCAAGGTTGCCGAGGCCTATGCCAAGACGAATGACAAGTTCGTCATCATTGGCGGGGCAATGGGCGGTGAGGTTCTGGACCAGGCTGGTATCAAGGCCGTGGCCTCCATGCCGTCGCGCGAAGAGCTTATCGCTCAGATCGTGTCGTGCATCGGTGCGCCCGCGTCGAATATCGCTGGTGCCATTGGCGCGCCTGCTTCGAATATCGCAAGCATCCTTTCGACCATCGAGGAAAAGGCAGCCGCCTGATCCTTGCCTCGCGTGGGTTAACCCCACTTCGTTGGACCCCTCTCAAACTTACGGAATATGAAAATGGCTGATCTGAACAAACTCGCCGAAGACATCGTCGGTCTGACCCTCCTGCAAGCGCAGGAACTGAAGACCATCCTGAAGGACAAGTATGGCATCGAGCCCGCCGCTGGCGGCGCTGTCATGATGGCTGCTGGTCCGGCTGCTGGCGCTGGCGCCGCTGCTGAAGAAGAAAAGACCGAATTCGACGTCGTGCTGACCGACGCCGGTGCCAACAAGATCAACGTGATCAAAGAAGTTCGCACCATCACCGGTCTGGGCCTGAAAGAAGCCAAGGACCTCGTGGAAGCTGGCGGCAAAGTGAAAGAAGGCGTCTCGAAAGCTGACGCTGAAGGCATCAAGAAGACCCTGGAAGCCGCTGGCGCCAAGGTTGAGCTGAAGTAATCTGATGCGGGGCATCGCGCCCCGTCAAGGATTTGCGGGCTGGGGGCAGAGAAATCTGCCTCCAGCCTAGCGCGTCTCGGAAGGCGCTTTTTCGAAAGCCCCTTCCAAGGCGCGGTAAGGTTCGGGAGTCTGCTGACGGGACAGCAGGCATGAATGGAACCTTCCCCCCTCTGCCCATGCGGCGCGCTCCTGTGGCCCGACAGGACGTGTGCCGGGGAAAAGAAGAAAGGTAACGACGAGCATGGCTCAAGCTTACGTTGGCCAGAAGCGTATCCGCCGCTATTTCGGCAAGATCCGCGAAGTTCTGGACATGCCGAACCTCATCGAGGTTCAGAAATCCTCCTACGATCTGTTCCTGCGCTCGGGCGATAGCCCGAAGCCTTTGGACGGCGAAGGGATTCAAGGCACCTTCCAGTCGGTTTTTCCGATCAAGGATTTCAATGAAACCGCCGTGCTCGAGTTCGTGAAATACGAGCTTGAAAAGCCGAAATACGACGTGGACGAGTGCCAGCAGCGCGACATGACCTATGCCGCCCCGCTGAAAGTCACCCTGCGCCTGATCGTGTTTGATGTTGACGAATCCACCGGCGCGCGCAGCGTCAAGGACATCAAGGAACAAGACGTCTATATGGGCGACATGCCCCTGATGACCTCGAACGGCACGTTCATTGTGAACGGCACCGAGCGTGTGGTTGTCAGCCAGATGCACCGTTCGCCCGGCGTGTTCTTTGACCACGACAAAGGCAAGACCCATTCTTCGGGCAAGCTTTTGTTCGCTTGCCGCATCATCCCGTATCGCGGCTCGTGGCTGGACTTTGAGTTTGACGCCAAGGACATCGTCTTTGCCCGCATCGACCGCCGCCGCAAGCTGCCGGTCACCACGCTGCTTTATGCGCTGGGGATGGATCAGGAAGGCATCATGGATGCCTATTATGAAACCATCAGCTTCAAATATGTGAAGAACAAAGGCTGGGTCACCAAGTTCTTCCCGAACCGTGTGTCCGGCACCCGTCCGTCCTATGACCTCGTGGATGCGGCCACCGGCGAAATCATCCTCAAGGCAGGCGAAAAGGCCACGCCGCGGATGGTGAAAAAGTGGAAAGATGAGGGCGCGGTTACCGAGCTTTTGGTGCCGTTTGACCATATCCTTGGCCGCTATATCGCCAAGGACATCATCAACGAAGAAACCGGCGAGATCTGGGCAGAAGCCGGCGACGAATTGACGATGGACTATGACCGCGACGGCGAGCCGAAGGGCGGCACCGTCAAGCTGCTATTGGATCAGGGCATCACCGAGATCCCGGTTCTCGACATCGACAATGTCAACGTCGGTCCCTACATCCGCAACACCATGGCCGCCGACAAGAACATGGGCCGCGACACCGCGCTCATGGACATTTACCGCGTCATGCGTCCGGGTGAACCGCCGACCGTTGAGGCCGCTTCGCAGCTCTTCGACACGCTGTTCTTTGATAGCGAGCGTTATGACCTCTCGGCCGTTGGTCGCGTGAAGATGAACATGCGTCTGGATCTGGGCAAGCCCGACACCCAGCGCACGCTCGACCGCGATGATATCGTGGCCTGCATCAAGGCCCTGACCGAACTGCGCGACGGCAAAGGCGAGATCGACGATATCGACCACCTCGGCAACCGCCGGGTGCGCTCGGTCGGCGAATTGATGGAAAATCAGTATCGCGTCGGCCTTCTGCGCATGGAGCGTGCGATCAAGGAACGCATGTCGTCGGTGGAAATCGACACGATCATGCCGCAAGACCTGATCAACGCCAAACCCGCCGCGGCGGCGGTGCGTGAATTCTTCGGCTCCTCGCAGTTGTCGCAGTTCATGGACCAGACGAACCCGCTGTCCGAGGTCACCCACAAGCGCCGCCTCTCGGCCCTTGGGCCGGGCGGTCTGACCCGTGAGCGTGCAGGCTTTGAGGTCCGCGACGTTCACCCGACCCATTATGGCCGGATGTGCCCGATTGAAACGCCCGAAGGCCAGAACATCGGCCTCATCAACTCGCTGGCGACCTTCGCCCGCGTGAACAAATATGGCTTCATCGAAACACCTTATCGCAAGGTGATCGACGGCAAGGTGACCGATGATGTGGTCTACATGTCGGCGACCGAGGAAATGCGCCACACCGTGGCGCAGGCCAACGCAGCACAAGACGGCGAAGGCCGCTTCCAAGACGATCTGATTTCGTCGCGCAAAGCCGGCGAATTCATGCTGAACCCGCCGGATGCCATCGACCTGATCGACGTGTCGCCGAAGCAGTTGGTGTCGGTTGCAGCCTCGCTGATCCCGTTCTTGGAAAATGACGACGCCAACCGCGCCCTCATGGGTTCGAACATGCAGCGTCAGGCGGTTCCTTTGTTGCAGGCCGACGCCCCCTTCGTCGGCACCGGCATCGAAGCCGTGGTTGCCCGTGACTCGGGTGCTGCCATCATGGCGCGGCGCGCTGGTGTGATCGACCAAGTGGACGCATCCCGTATCGTTGTGCGCGCCACCGAAATGCTGGAACCCGGCGAGCCGGGCGTGGACATCTACCGTCTGCGCAAGTTCAAGCGTTCGAACCAGTCGTCCTGCATCAACCAGCGCCCGCTGGTGAAGGTGGGTGACGTAGTCAAGCGCGGCGAAGTGGTGGCCGACGGCCCCTGCACCGACTTTGGCGAATTGGCCCTTGGCCGGAACGTCATCGTGGCCTTCATGCCGTGGAATGGCTACAACTATGAAGACTCCATCCTGATTTCGGAACGCATTCTGAAAGACGACGTGTTCACCTCGATCCACATCGAGGAATACGAAGTCGCGGCGCGCGACACGAAACTGGGGCCAGAGGAAATCACCCGCGACATTCCGAACGTCGGTGAAGAAGCGCTGCGCAACCTCGACGAGGCGGGCATCGTTTACATCGGCGCCGAAGTGCAGCCGGGTGATATTCTGGTGGGTAAGATCACCCCCAAGGGCGAAAGCCCGATGACGCCGGAAGAAAAGCTTCTGCGCGCCATCTTTGGTGAAAAGGCCTCTGACGTGCGCGACACCTCGCTGCGCCTGCCGCCGGGGGCCTATGGCACCATCGTTGAGGTGCGTGTGTTCAACCGCCACGGTGTGGACAAGGACGAACGCGCGCTGCAGATCGAACGCGAGGAAGTCGAACGTCTGGCGCGTGACCGCGACGACGAATTGGCAATCCTTGAGCGTAACATCTACTCGCGTCTCAAGGCACTGGTCATGGGCAAGACGGCCGTGAAAGGCCCGAAAGGCATCAAGGCAGGCTCGACCATCGACGAAGAACTTCTGGGCACGCTGTCGCGCGGCCAGTGGTGGCAGTTGGCCCTTGGCGAAGAAGCCGAGGCCAAAGAGGTCGAAGCCCTGCACGATCAGTATGAGGCGCAAAAGCGCGCCTTGGACAACCGCTTCGACGACAAGGTCGAAAAGGTCCGCCGCGGCGACGATTTGCCTCCGGGCGTGATGAAGATGGTTAAGGTCTTCGTCGCGGTGAAGCGCAAGCTGCAGCCGGGCGACAAGATGGCCGGCCGTCACGGCAACAAGGGTGTTATCTCCAAGGTCGTCCCGGCCGAGGATATGCCCTTCCTTGCCGATGGCACCCCGGTTGACCTCGTGCTGAACCCCTTGGGCGTGCCGTCGCGTATGAACGTCGGGCAGATCTTGGAAACCCACATGGGCTGGGCAGCACGCGGCCTTGGCCTCAAGATCGACGAGGCTCTGAAAGAGTATCGTCGTTCGGGTGACTTGACCCCGGTGCGTGAGGCGATGCGTCTGGCTTACGGTGACGAAACCTATGACGAGGCGCTGGCCGATCGTGACGAGGCCGAGTTCCTTGAGCTTGCGGGCAATGTCACCCGTGGCGTGCCGATTGCCACCCCGGTCTTTGACGGGGCGAAAGAGGCGGACGTCAACGACGCGCTGCGTCGCGCGGGCTTTGACACTTCGGGTCAGTCCGAAGTGTTCGACGGCCGCACCGGCGAGAAGTTCCAGCGCAAGGTGACGGTGGGCGTGAAATACATGCTCAAACTGCACCACCTGGTGGACGACAAGCTGCACGCCCGCTCGACCGGGCCTTACTCGCTGGTCACCCAGCAGCCCTTGGGCGGTAAGGCACAGTTCGGTGGTCAGCGTCTGGGGGAAATGGAGGTCTGGGCTTTGGAAGCTTACGGCGCCGCCTATACCTTGCAGGAAATGCTGACTGTGAAGTCGGACGACGTGGCAGGCCGGACCAAGGTTTACGAAAGCATCGTCAAGGGCGAGGACAATTTCGAAGCCGGGGTTCCGGAATCGTTCAACGTCCTTGTCAAGGAAGTGCGTGGCCTCGGCCTTAACATGGAACTCCTGGATGCGGAGGAAGAGTGATGCGGTAGGTGCGCTCTAAAGGCGCACCCTACGTAGGGTGCGCATTCATTGCGCACCTTCCCGCCAAACCCTTCCCCCGCCGCCTTCATTCTTAGGATAAAAAATGAACCAGGAACTCTCGACCAACCCGTTCAACCCGGTTGCGCCCCTCAAGACCTTTGACGAGATCAAGATCAGCTTGGCCTCGCCCGAGCGTATCTTGTCGTGGTCTTTCGGTGAGATCAAAAAGCCCGAAACCATCAACTACCGCACGTTCAAACCCGAGCGTGACGGTCTGTTCTGCGCGCGTATCTTTGGCCCGATCAAGGATTACGAATGCCTCTGCGGCAAATACAAGCGCATGAAATATCGCGGCGTTGTCTGCGAAAAATGCGGCGTTGAAGTCACGCTGCAAAAGGTCCGCCGTGAGCGGATGGGCCATATCGAACTGGCCTCGCCCGTTGCCCACATCTGGTTCCTCAAGTCGCTGCCCTCGCGCATCGGCCTGATGCTGGACATGACGCTGCGTGATCTGGAACGCATCCTCTACTTCGAAAACTATGTGGTGATCGAACCCGGTCTGACCGACCTGACCTACGGTCAGCTGATGACCGAAGAGGAATATCTCGACGCGCAAGACCAGTATGGCGCTGACGCCTTCACCGCCAATATCGGTGCCGAAGCGATCCGCGAAATGCTGGCCGCGATTGATCTCGATGCGACCGCCGAACAGCTGCGCGCTGACCTGAAAGAAGCCACCGGCGAATTGAAGCCGAAGAAGATCATCAAGCGTTTGAAGATCGTCGAAAGCTTCCTTGAATCCGGCAACCGCCCGGAGTGGATGGTTCTGACCGTGCTTCCGGTCATCCCGCCGGAACTGCGCCCGCTGGTTCCCTTGGACGGTGGCCGCTTTGCGACATCTGACCTCAACGATCTGTATCGCCGCGTGATCAACCGCAACAACCGTTTGAAGCGCCTGATCGAACTGCGTGCGCCCGATATCATCGTGCGCAACGAAAAGCGGATGCTGCAGGAAGCTGTGGACGCCCTCTTTGACAACGGCCGCCGTGGCCGCGTCATCACGGGCACCAACAAGCGCCCGCTGAAATCGCTGTCCGACATGCTGAAGGGCAAGCAGGGCCGCTTCCGTCAGAACCTTTTGGGCAAGCGCGTCGACTTCTCGGGTCGTTCGGTTATCGTGACCGGCCCGGAACTCAAGCTGCACCAGTGCGGTCTGCCGAAGAAGATGGCCTTGGAACTCTTCAAGCCCTTCATCTACTCGCGGCTTGAGGCCAAGGGTCTGTCTTCGACCGTGAAGCAGGCCAAGAAACTGGTGGAAAAGGAACGTCCCGAGGTTTGGGATATCCTTGACGAAGTCATCCGCGAACACCCGGTTCTTCTGAACCGCGCGCCGACGCTGCACCGTCTGGGCATTCAGGCGTTTGAACCGATCCTGATTGAAGGTAAGGCCATTCAGCTGCACCCGCTCGTCTGCTCGGCCTTCAACGCCGACTTTGACGGTGACCAGATGGCTGTTCACGTGCCGCTTTCGCTGGAAGCCCAGCTGGAAGCGCGCGTCTTGATGATGTCGACGAACAACGTTCTGTCGCCCGCCAATGGCGCGCCGATCATCGTTCCGTCGCAGGACATGGTGCTTGGCCTTTACTACACCACCATGGAACGCAAAGGCATGAAGGGCGAGGGCATGGCCTTTGCCGATATCGACGAAGTCGAACATGCGCTGGCCGCTGGCGAAGTGCATCCGCACGCCCGCATCAAGGCCCGCCTGCGTCAGGTGGACGACGAAGGCAACATCGTCTGGAAGCGTTATGAAACCACCCCCGGCCGTCTGCGTCTGGGCAATCTCCTGCCGCTGAATGCGAAAGCCCCCTTCGAACTGGTGAACCGTCTTTTGCGTAAGAAAGACGTGCAGACCGTCATCGACACCGTCTACCGCTATTGCGGTCAGAAAGAGTCGGTCATTTTCTGTGACCAGATCATGGGTCTGGGCTTCCGCGAGGCGTTCAAGGCCGGGATCTCCTTCGGCAAGGACGACATGCTGATCCCCGACACCAAGTGGGAAATCGTCAACGAGGTCAAAGACCAGGTTGCCGGCTTTGAACAGCAGTATATGGACGGCCTGATCACCCAGGGCGAAAAGTATAACAAGGTTGTCGACGCTTGGTCGAAGTGCAACGACAAGGTGACCGAGGCGATGATGGCCACCATCTCGGCCGAGCGTTTTGACGACGCCGGCGCCCAGATGGAGCCGAACTCGGTCTATATGATGGCCCACTCCGGCGCCCGGGGTTCGGTCACGCAGATGAAGCAGTTGGGCGGTATGCGCGGCCTTATGGCCAAGCCGTCGGGCGAGATCATCGAAACGCCAATCATCTCGAACTTTAAAGAAGGTCTGACCGTGTTGGAGTATTTCAACTCCACCCACGGTGCCCGTAAGGGTCTGGCCGATACCGCGCTCAAGACGGCGAACTCGGGTTACCTGACCCGCCGTCTGGTGGACGTGGCGCAAGACTGCATCGTTCGCATGCATGACTGCGGCACCGAGCGTGCGATCACCGCAGAGGCCGCCGTCAATGACGGCGAGGTTGTGCTGCCCTTGGCCGAGCGTGTGCTGGGCCGTGTGGCCGCCGATGATGTTCCGGTGCCCGGCACCGGTGAGATCATCGTGCAGCGTGGTGAGCTGATCGACGAACGTCGTGCAGACATGATCGCACAGGCGAACGTGGCGGTGATGCGCATCCGTAGCCCGCTGACCTGTGAGGCCGAAGAAGGCGTCTGCGCCATGTGCTATGGTCGCGACCTTGCACGCGGCACGCTGGTGAACCAAGGCGAAGCGGTCGGTATCATCGCCGCCCAGTCCATCGGTGAACCCGGCACCCAGCTGACGATGCGGACCTTCCACATCGGCGGCGTGGCACAGGGTGGCCAGCAGTCGTTCTTGGAAGCCAGCCAAGAGGGCAAGGTTGAATTCCGCAACCCGAACCTTCTGGCCAACGAGCATGGCGAGCAGATCGTCATCGGCCGCAACATGTCGATGGCGATCATCGACGAGGCGGGTCAAGAACGCGCCGTGCACAAGCTGACCTACGGCTCTAAGCTGCATGTCAAGGAAGGCGCGACCGTCAAGCGTGGCACCAAGCTCTTTGAATGGGACCCCTACACCCTGCCGATCATCGCCGAAAAGGCCGGTGTGGCGCGGTTCAAGGACCTGATCAACGGCATCTCCGTGCGCGAAGACACCGACGATGCCACCGGCATGACGCAAAAGATCGTGTCAGACTGGCGCTCGGCGCCCAAGGGCGGCGATCTCAAGCCCGAGGTCATCGTGATGGATCCGGCGACCGGCGAACCTGTGCGCAATGACGCAGGCAACCCGATCACCTATCCAATGTCGGTGGACGCCGTTCTGTCGGTGGAAGATGGCCAAGAGCTGAAACCGGGCGACGTTGTGGCCCGTATTCCGCGCGAAGGTGCCAAGACCAAGGACATCACCGGGGGTCTTCCCCGCGTGGCCGAATTGTTCGAAGCCCGTCGTCCGAAGGATCACGCCATCATCGCAGAAGCGGACGGCTATGTGCGCTTTGGCAAGGACTACAAGAACAAGCGCCGCATCACCGTGGAGCCTGTCGATGAAACCTTGCAGCCGATGGAATACATGATCCCCAAGGGCAAGCACATTCCGGTTCAGGAAGGTGACTTTGTCCAGAAGGGCGATTACATCATGGACGGCAACCCGGCCCCGCATGACATCTTGCGGATCTTGGGTGTCGAGGCGCTTGCCAACTACATGATCGACGAAGTGCAGGACGTGTATCGTCTGCAAGGCGTGAAGATCAACGACAAGCACATCGAAGTGATCGTGCGCCAGATGCTTCAGAAGTTCGAAGTTCTGGACTCGGGCGAGACAACGCTTCTCAAGGGTGAAAACGTCGACAAGTTCGAATTGGACGAAGCCAACGCCAAAGCCCATGCCCATGGCATGCGTCAGGCCACGGCCGAGCCGATCCTTTTGGGGATCACCAAGGCAAGCTTGCAGACCCGGTCCTTCATCTCGGCGGCGTCCTTCCAAGAAACCACCCGCGTGCTGACCGAAGCGAGCGTGCAGGGCAAGCGCGACAAGCTGGTGGGTCTGAAAGAAAACGTCATCGTGGGCCGTCTGATCCCCGCCGGTACCGGTGGTGCGACCAGCCGCGTCAAGAAGATCGCCGCCGACCGCGACGATCTGGTGATCGAGGCCCGCCGGTCCGAGGCGGAAACCGCCGCGGCTCTGGTGGCGCCCATGGATGTGGTGGACACCGAAAGCGACAGCGGTCTGGTGGACACCGTGGAAAGCCGCGATCTCTAAAGATCGGCTGACATGTCAAAAGGCCCCTCAGGAAACCGGGGGGCCTTTTGCATTGCGCTCGTCGAGCACTCCGTGCACTCCTCGCGGCACGGACAGGCCGACGCGTGCACGCAGTGCTCAAGGAGGCCAAGGGAGCGAGGGGCAAGGCCAATGGTCATTTCAGACAATCTGCGCGGTGTGGCCTATATGTGCCTGTCGATGCTGGCCTTTACCGTCAACGACAGCTTTATGAAGGCGGTGACCGCCGAAGTGCCCTTGTTCCAGACGGTCTTCTTGCGCGGGCTGATCGCGATTGCGGGGCTTGCGGTGATGGGCAGCTTGACGGGCGCCTTTCGCCAAAGGCTGCAAGGCGCGGATTGGCGGCTGATCACCCTGCGTTCAGTGGCGGAAATCTTTGCCACCATCACCTTTTTGACAGCACTTTTGCACATGCCCTTGGCCAATCTCTCGGCCATCATGCAAGCGCTGCCTTTGGCCGTGACGCTTGCCGCAGCATTGGTCTTTGGCGACCGCATCGGCTGGCGTCGGCTTTTGGCGATTTTGGCAGGGTTCGTGGGGGTGATGATCATCATCCGCCCCGGAACCGAGGCTTTTGACATCTGGTCGTTGATGGGCGTGGCTTCGGTTCTGTGCGTCGTGGTGCGGGACCTTGCGGTGCGGCGGATGGGCAGCCATGTGCCGTCGATCATCGTGGCCTTGGGGGCGGCGGTGATGGTGGCGGTGATGGGGCTTGGCTTGTCCTTGGTGCCCACCGCCGGAATGGGCACGAATTTCGACGGGCTGACCGGCTGGATTGCCCTTGACCCGCTGCAATTGGCCCAGATCGGCGGGGCAGGGGCCTTTCTGATCGTGGGCTATCTCTGCGCCGTCACGGCCATGCGCTGGGGCGATATCGGCGTTGTCGCGCCCTTCCGCTATACTTCGCTTTTATGGGCGATTTTGCTGGGCTTTGCCGCCTTTGGCGAGCTGCCCGATGGCTGGACGCTGGTGGGCTCTGCCATCGTGGTGGCCTCGGGCATCTACACCCTTCTGCGCGAGCGCAGACTGCGCCGCGCCGCCGCAGCGGCAGCCCGTGCCAGCGCCCGTGCCAGCGGTTGACATCCCACACGACTCCCCGTATCAGCCGCCCATCCCTCCTGCCCAGATTCTGTGGCGGGTGGGCTCTGATTGCTTGATGTGGCCATGATCCGGGCTTCGGCCTCGATCCTCTGAGAATCTCCGCATCGTCCCTGACAAGGGATAAATGCGGGTTTTGGTGATGTGCGATAGGCGCAGATCACCCGTCGAGAAGCAGCGCCCCAAGGTTTGGGGCGAGTATTGACACCGCCCCCCGGATGAGCCGGACGGGCAACACGAGGAAGTTTGATGCCGACAATCCAACAGCTTATCCGGAAGCCCCGGGAAGCCATCGTGCGGAAGTCCAAGTCGCAGCACCTGGAATCCTGCCCGCAAAAGCGTGGGGTTTGCACCCGCGTTTACACCACCACCCCGAAAAAGCCGAACTCCGCTATGCGGAAAGTGGCCAAGGTCCGTCTGACCAATGGCTTCGAGGTGATTTCGTATATCCCCGGTGAAAAGCACAACCTGCAAGAGCACTCGGTTGTTCTGATCCGTGGCGGCCGTGTGAAAGACCTTCCCGGCGTCCGTTACCACATCCTTCGCGGCGTTTTGGATACCCAAGGCGTCAAAGAACGTCGTCAGCGTCGTTCGAAGTATGGCGCTAAGCGTCCGAAGTGAGGAGATAACAGATGTCACGTCGTCACGCCGCTGAAAAGCGCGATATTCTGCCTGACGCCAAGTATGGCGATAAGGTTCTGACCAAGTTCATGAACAACCTGATGCTGGATGGCAAAAAGTCCGTCGCAGAATCGATCGTTTATGGCGCCCTTGAGCGTGTTCAGTCCAAGCTGAAGCGCGCACCCATCGAAGCGTTCCACGAAGCGCTTGAAAATGTGAAACCTTCCGTCGAAGTGCGTTCGCGCCGCGTCGGTGGTGCCACCTATCAGGTTCCGGTCGAAGTCCGCACCGAGCGCCGCGAAGCCCTTGCGATCCGTTGGTTGATCACCGCCGCCCGCAAGCGCAATGAAAACACCATGGAAGAGCGTCTGGCTGCCGAGTTGTCGGATGCCGTCAACAACCGTGGCACCGCCGTCAAAAAGCGGGAAGACACCCATAAGATGGCGGATGCGAACAAAGCATTCAGCCACTATCGTTGGTAAGGGGTCATCATGGCACGCGACTATCCGCTTGAGCGTTATCGCAATTTCGGGATCATTGCCCATATCGACGCGGGCAAGACCACGACTTCGGAACGCATCCTTTACTACACCGGCAAGTCCCACAAGATCGGCGAAGTCCATGACGGCGCCGCCACGATGGACTGGATGGAGCAAGAGCAAGAGCGCGGCATCACGATCACCTCGGCTGCCACGACCACCTTCTGGACCCGCCAGATTGATCCGGGCACTGATACCTCGGACAAGTCGAAGAAGTTCCGCTTCAACATCATCGACACCCCCGGCCACGTTGACTTCACCATCGAAGTCGAACGTTCGCTGGCCGTGCTTGACGGTGCCGTGGTTCTTCTGGACGGCAACGCAGGTGTGGAACCGCAAACCGAAACCGTGTGGCGTCAGGCTGACCGCTACAAGGTTCCGCGGATCGTGTTCGTCAACAAGATGGACAAGACCGGCGCGGATTTCATGAAATGCGTCAAGATGATCAAGGACCGCACCGGCGCCAACGCCATGCCGATCGTTCTTCCGATCGGGGCCGAGGACAAGCTGGAAGGCATCATCGACCTCGTGACCATGGAAGAATGGGTCTATGAGGGCGAAGACCTGGGTGCATCCTGGAAGCGCCAGCCGATCCGCGAAAGCCTGAAGGCCGAAGCTGACGAATGGCGCATGAACCTGATCGAGACCGCTGTCGGTCAGGACGATGCGGCAATGGAAGCCTATCTTGAGGGCAATGAGCCTGACGCAGACACCCTGCGCGCGCTGATCCGCAAGGGCACGCTGGCCATTGACTTCGTTCCCGTCATGGCAGGCTCGTCGTTCAAGAACAAGGGTGTGCAGCCGCTGTTGAACGCGGTGGTTGACTATCTGCCGTCGCCGCTCGACGTGCCGCCCTACATGGGCTTTGAGCCGGGCGACGAGACGGAAACCCGCAACATCGCCCGCTCGGCCGATGATGCGCAGCCCTTCTCGGCGCTGGCGTTCAAGATCATGAACGACCCCTTCGTTGGCTCCTTGACCTTTACCCGCATCTATTCGGGCAAACTGGCCAAGGGCGATGCGATGATGAACGCGACCAAGCAGCGCAAAGAGCGCGTTGGCCGCATGATGATGATGCACGCCATCGAGCGTGAGGAAATCACCGAAGCCTTCGCAGGCGACATCATCGCTTTGGGCGGTCTGAAAGAGACCACCACCGGCGACACCCTGTGTGATCCGAACGCGCCCGTCGTTCTCGAAACCATGACCTTCCCGGTCCCGGTTATCGAAATCGCCGTGGAGCCGAAAACCAAGGCCGACCAAGAAAAGATGGGCATCGCTTTGGCCCGTCTGGCTGCCGAAGACCCGTCCTTCCGCGTGGAAACTGACCTGGAATCAGGCCAGACCATCATGAAGGGCATGGGAGAACTTCACCTCGACATCCTCGTTGACCGTATGCGTCGCGAATTCAAGGTCGAGGCGAACATCGGTGCGCCGCAGGTGGCTTATCGCGAAACGATCTCGCGCGAGCATGAAATCGACTACACGCACAAGAAGCAGACCGGTGGCACCGGCCAGTTCGCGCGCGTCAAGTTGGTCATCACGCCGACCGAACCGGGCGAAGGCTATTCGTTCGAGTCGAAGATCGTGGGCGGTGCGGTTCCCAAGGAATACATCCCCGGCGTCGAAAAAGGCATCAAGTCCGTTATGGACTCGGGCCCCTTGGCAGGCTTCCCTGTGATCGACTTCAAGGTCGCGCTGATCGACGGTGCGTTCCATGACGTTGACTCCTCGGTTCTGGCTTTTGAAATCGCCTCGCGCGCAGCCATGCGTGAAGGGCTGAAGAAAGCCGGCGCGAAGCTCTTGGAACCGATCATGAAAGTCGAAGTCGTCACCCCGGAAGAATATACCGGCGGCGTCATCGGCGACCTGACCTCGCGTCGGGGCATGATCAACGGCCAGGACAGCCGCGGCAACGCGAACGTCATCGCCGCGATGGTGCCTTTGGCCAATATGTTCGGCTACATCAACCAGCTGCGCTCGATGACCTCGGGCCGTGCTGTGTTCTCGATGGAGTTTGACCATTACGACGCAGTTCCGGAAAACCTGAGCCAGGAAATCCAGAAGAAATACGCATAACCGGTGCGGCGGGGGGGCTTGAATTTTCCTTGAAAATTCAAGCCTGAACCCCGCCCTACCATCCCCGTAGGGTGGGGTTTTACCCCACCGCATCCAACCGAATAAGGAGTTGCCCTCATGGCAAAGGCAAAGTTTGAACGGACGAAACCGCACGTTAACATTGGCACGATTGGCCACGTTGACCATGGCAAGACGACGCTGACGGCAGCGATCACCAAGTATTTTGGTGAATTCCGCGCCTATGACCAGATTGACGGTGCGCCGGAAGAGCGTGCACGCGGGATCACGATTTCGACCGCGCACGTGGAATATGAGACGGAGAACCGTCACTATGCACACGTCGACTGCCCCGGCCACGCTGACTATGTGAAGAACATGATCACGGGTGCGGCACAGATGGACGGCGCGATTCTGGTTTGCGCGGCCTCGGACGGCCCGATGCCGCAGACGCGCGAGCACATCCTGCTTGGCCGCCAGGTGGGTATTCCCTACATGGTGTGCTACATGAACAAGGTTGACCTTGTGGATGACGCCGAACTGATCGAACTGGTGGAAATGGAACTGCGCGAGCTGTTCTCGTCCTACGAATACCCCGGCGACGACATTCCGATCATCAAGGGCTCGGCCCACCAGGCGATGATTGGCGAGCGTAAGGACATCGGTGAAGATTCGATCCGCGCGCTGATGGCGGCTGTTGACAGCTACATCCCGACCCCGGCCCGCGCGGTTGACCAGCCCTTCCTGATGCCGATCGAAGACGTGTTCTCGATCTCGGGCCGCGGCACGGTTGTGACCGGTCGTGTGGAGCGTGGCGTGATCAACGTCGGCGACGAAGTTGAGATCGTGGGCATCCGCGAGACCAAGAAGTCGGTCTGCACCGGTGTGGAAATGTTCCGCAAGCTGTTGGATCGTGGTGAAGCTGGCGACAACGTCGGCGTTCTGTTGCGCGGTATCGACCGTGAAGGCGTGGAACGTGGTCAGGTGCTGTGCAAGCCGAAGTCGGTGAACCCGCACACCAAGTTCGAAGCCGAGGCCTATATCCTGACCAAGGAAGAAGGCGGCCGTCACACGCCGTTCTTCGCGAACTACCGCCCGCAGTTCTACTTCCGCACCACGGACGTGACCGGGACGGTTGAGCTTCCGGCTGGCACCGAGATGGTGATGCCGGGCGACAACCTGAAGTTCAACGTGACGCTGATCGCCCCGATCGCGATGGAAGAGAAGCTGCGCTTCGCCATCCGCGAAGGCGGCCGCACCGTCGGCGCGGGCGTCGTGTCGAAGATCATCGAGTGATGATCCCGAGACGCGCCAGCTAAGGGCTTGTCGAAGATCATCGAATAATCTGCCGCAAGGCCGATAAGGAAAAGGCCGCCCCCGGGCGGCCTTTTTCCATATCCGCCCCCCAAACTCGTCGAGCGCGTCCCGCGCACTCCTCGTCACCCCCGACGAGGCCACGAAGGGCCCGAGGGGGGAAGGCCATCGAGAAACCGGCTGGCCTCCTCGCGGATCTGGGCGCGCTTGTCTGCGTCCATGCCGCGCAGCGTGCGCACTGGCATCGCCATGCGCGGGTTATTGGCAAAGCGCGCCTCGTGGCGGGCGATGAAATCCCAATAGAGATAGTTGAACGGGCAGGCCTTCGGTCCCAGCTTTTCCTTTACGTCATAGGCACAGCCGCCGCAGTAATCCGACATGCGGTTGATATAGGCCCCCGAGGCGGCATAGGGCTTTGACCCGATCCGCCCAGCATCCGCGTGCAGCACCATGCCATGCGTGTTAGGCAATTCCACCCACTCATAGGCATCAACATAAACGGCGAGATACCACGCCTCCACCTCGGCAGGCGCCAACCCCGCCAGCAGCGCAAAGTTGCCCGTGACCATCAGGCGCTGGATGTGATGGGCATAGCCGGTGCGCCGCGTTGTGCCGACCGCCTCGGCCATGCAGCGCATCTTTGTCTCGCCCGTCCAATAAAGATCGGGCAAGGCGCGGTCGGCGTCCAGCCCATTGGTCGCCGCATAGCCCGGCATCTGATCCCAATAAATCCCGCGCACGAATTCCCGCCAGCCAAGGATTTGGCGAATAAAGCCCTCAACCGCGTTCAGGGGGGCATGACCCGCCGCATAGGCGGCCTCGGCGGCCACACAAACCTCACGCGGCAGCAACAGACCGCAGTTCAGCGCGGGCGACAACAGGCTGTGATAGAGGAAATCCTCGCCCGCCTTCATTGCGTCTTGCACATCGCCAAAATGGGGCAGGGCCATGGCGACGAAATGATCCAGCGCTTGCAACGCCTCGTCACGGGTGACCGGCCAGCCAAAGGGCTCCAGATCGCCAAAGCTGTCGCCAAAACGCTGAGCCACAAGCGCCATCACCGCGCGGGTGGTGTCATCGGGGACAAAGCGCAGCCGGGGGGGCAGCTTGGCCCCCTTTGGCAGCGGTTTTCGGTTGTCGCTGTCAAAGTTCCACTGGCCGCCGACGGGGCTATCCCCCGCCATCAACAACCCGCTTTGCCGCCGCATCTCGCGGTAAAAATACTCCATCCGAGAAGTCTTGCGCGCCTGTGACAGTGCGGCGAACTGCGCGCGGCTGCAAAAGAACCGGGTGTCTTCGCGGATGTCCACGGGCAGACCCAAATCGGCCTGCCAGCCAGTCATCATCTGCCAGACCCGCCATTCGCCCGGCTCGGTGGCGATCAGCCGGGTCGCGCCATGGCGTTTCACCGCGCGGGCCACCTCGCCGGAAAAGGAATGGGTATTGGCCGGATCATCCAGCGCGACGTAATCCACCCGATGCCCTTGGGCGCGCAGCCCCTCGCCAAAGTGGCGCATGGCCGACAGGATCAGGGTGATCTTTTGTTTGTGATGCGGCACATAGCGTGCCTCTTCATCGACCTCGACCATCAAGACCACGCTGTCAGGCCCCAGATCCGACAGGGCCGTCAGCGCATGGCTCAGCTGGTCGCCCAAGACCAGATGCAGACGCGTCACGGCTTGGCCCCTTTGGCCGCCGCGCGGCAGCGGTCAGAGCAAAAGCGCACCTCGTCCCAGACCTTTTCCCATTTTTTGCGCCAGACCATCGGCAATCCGCATTGGGCGCAGGTCTTGCTGGGCAAATCGCCCTTTTTCTTCATCTTTGGCATGACCCCCCCGGATTTCACAGGCTTGCGCTCGCGCCCAAAGGTGGGGCAAGATCGGGCAAAGGCAATGGGACAGCCCCCGTTGCGCAGGCATCCCCGCAGGGGCGGGATGCGTGGAAGAATTTGCTTGTTTATGGCGGGTGCGCCCTATAGAGACGCGCAGCGCGACTCCTTCTCGGGAGAATCGCGCGTTCTACTATTCACTCATGCGAACCTATGGGCTTTGGCATCCTGCTGAAGTTTACGTTCGGAAGGAAGAACTGATGCAAGGTCAAACCATTCGCATTCGGCTGAAGGCCTTCGATTACCGTGTGCTTGATGCAAGCACGCAGGAAATCGTGTCCACCGCCAAGCGCACCGGTGCCACCGTTCGTGGCCCGATCCCGCTGCCGAACAAGATCGAGAAATTCACGGTTCTCCGTGGTCCGCACATCGACAAGAAGTCGCGCGACCAGTGGGAGATCCGCACGCACAAGCGCCTGCTCGATATCGTTGATCCGACCCCCCAGACCGTGGACGCGCTGATGAAGCTCGACCTCGCCGCTGGCGTGGATGTCGAGATCAAAGTGTAAGGGGGGCAGATACATGCGCTCTGGCGTTATCGCAAAGAAGCTGGGCATGACCCGGCTGTTTCTGGAAAACGGCACGCAGGTGCCGGTGACCGTTCTGCAACTCGACAATCTTCAGGTCGTGGCGCAGCGCACCGCTGACAAGGACGGCTATACCGCTGTTCAGCTTGGCGCGGGCTCTGCCAAGGCCAAGAACACCACGGCCGCGCAGCGTGGCCACTTCGCCAAGGCGAATGTGGCACCCAAGCGCAAGATCGCGGAATTCCGCGTGTCGGCAGACAACCTGATCGATGTGGGCGCGGAAATCACCGCGGATCACTATCTGGCAGGTCAGTTCGTTGACATCGCCGGCACCTCGATCGGTAAAGGCTTTGCCGGTGCAATGAAGCGTCACAACTTCGGCGGTCTGCGGGCCTCGCACGGTGTGTCGGTTTCGCACCGTTCGCACGGTTCGACCGGCCAGTGTCAGGATCCGGGCAAAGTGTTCAAGGGCAAGAAGATGGCTGGCCATCTTGGTGCCGTTCGCACCACCACCCAGAACCTGCAAGTTGTCCGCACCGATGCGGAACGTGGTCTGATCTTGGTCAAGGGCGCTGTCCCCGGTTCCAAGGGTGGCTGGGTCACCGTCAAGGACGCCGTGAAGAAAGCCGCTCCGGCTGGTATTCCGCTGCCTGCCGCCGTTCGCTCGGCTGCTGCCGCAGCGCCTGCTGCTGCCGAAGGGGGTGAAGCATGAAACTTGATGTGATCAAGCTGGACGGCGGCAAAGCCGGTTCCGTGGATCTGGATGAGGCACTGTTCGGCCTTGAGCCGCGCGCCGACATCCTGCACCGTGTGGTGCGTTGGCAGCGTGCGCGTGCGCAGGCTGGCACCCACTCGACGCTGGGCAAGTCGGACGTGTCCTACTCGACCAAGAAGATCTATCGCCAAAAGGGCACCGGCGGCGCACGCCACGGTTCCAAAAAGGCCCCGATCTTCCGTCACGGTGGTGTCTACAAAGGCCCGACCCCGCGGTCGCACGCCCATGATCTGCCCAAGAAGTTCCGCGCACTGGGTCTGCGCCACGCCCTTTCGGCCAAGGCCAAAGCGGGCGAGCTGGTGATCCTTGATGCGGCAACCTTGGCCGATGCCAAAACCGGCGCTCTCGCCAAAATGGTGTCGGAGCTGGGCTGGAAGCGCGTTCTCGTCATTGATGGTGCAAGCGTTGACGCGAATTTCGCGCTGGCCGCTCGCAACCTCGAAGGCGTCGACGTCCTGCCGACCATTGGCGCAAACGTCTATGACATCCTGAAGCGTGATACTCTTGTGATCACCAAAGCAGGTGTCGAAGCTCTGGAGGCTCGTCTGAAATGAGCGCGAAACCCGAACACTACGACCTCATCAAAAAGCCGATCATCACCGAAAAGGCCACCATGGTCTCCGAAGGTGGCGCGGTGGTCTTCCAGGTCGCCATGGACGCAACCAAACCCCAGATCAAAGAAGCGGTTGAGTCCGTTTTCGGCGTCAAGGTGAAGGCGGTCAACACCACCATCACCAAGGGCAAGGCCAAGAAGTTCCGTGGCCGCGCTGGTGAGCGTAGCGACAAGAAAAAAGCCTATGTCATGCTGGAAGCCGGTCAGTCGATCGACGTGTCGACCGGTCTGTGAGGCTAAGGCGGGGTGATCCCCGACCTAAGGTTAAGAAAGCCCCTGCCGAAAGGTGGGGGCTTTTTTGCTTCGCGTCACGTCAAAGATGTCGCTCGGTATCCATCATTTGGTGAAGCACACGGATGACCTGCGTGCCAGTTTCGGACTGCCGAAAGAAGATCAGATGCCGTCCGACCGGGTATTTCAGGTAGCCATCCCTCACCTCCACCCTGCGACCCGCGATGTCGCCCTTTGCCAAGGCAAAACAGATGTCGCGGATGGTGTCGATATAGCGGTCGGCCTGATCGGGGCCCCAAGTTTCCGCCGTATAGTCCCAGATCGCGCCAATATCCGCAGCGGCGGCGGGCGAAAAGGTCAGCGTCATCCGCCCGCCTGGGCCAAGCCTGCGCGTTTGGTGGCCTTGAGCTTGTCGAAATCAAGCGGCTCCGGCACGCCAGACCGCTCTCCCGCCGCCAAAGCCTCCCGCAGGGCCTGCGCGGCCAGCTCCCGTTCTTCCAAGAGCCGCAGCCCCGCCCGCACCACATCGCTGGCCGAACCAAAGCGGCCAGACTGAACCTGAGTGTCGATGAACTGGACGAAATGATCGCCCAAGGAAACGGATGTATTGCGCTGCATGGGGCCTCCTATGCGAAGGGTATACCAGTTTTTGGTATTTTGCAATCAAGGTTGTGGTGAAAACGCTTGCCGGAAGATGTGGGCCTATGATTTTGAGCCTCGCCTTCAGAGCGGTTTAGGTAGGACAGGCGACACCAATCGCAGAAAACTTGAGGCCGGTGGAGCGACCGAATTGATGGAACCGATCAATCTAAAGGTTGTTGTTGGCGAGACGTTGTCGCAAACATCAGCTGTGATCGCGCCCACGGTGGATAGGAAGACGGGCAGAAATTGTGATTTGGCTCGCTTTGTCGCATTGAGCGCTGTTGAAAAGAAAGCCACACTGCGCCCCTAGAGGTGAGTTGAGACTTTGGCTTCGCCTTCCCAAAGAATCCCACCCCACCCCCCTTGCCACCCCCACCCCCCTCTGCTAATCCCGCGCCACACCAAAGGCCCCGGATTCGTCCGGGGCTCTTGGTTTGTTCGTTCCTACGATTCGGAACGGGCTTCAATCGGGGACCTTCGGGGCCCTTAACCCGGGTCGTAAGGCCCGATAGCTAACGGAAGACAGAGAACATGGCACTCAAGTCGTATAAGCCGACGACGCCAGGCCAGCGCGGGCTGGTTCTGATCGACCGTTCGGAGCTGTGGAAAGGCCGTCCGGTCAAAGCCCTTACTGAGGGTTTGACCAAGACAGGTGGCCGGAACAACACCGGGCGGGTCACGATGTGGCACAAGGGCGGGGGCGCAAAGCGTCTGTACCGCGTTGTGGACTTCAAACGCACCAAATTTGACATGGCAGCCGTGGTTGAGCGGATCGAATACGATCCCAACCGCACCGCCTTTATCGCGCTTGTCCGTTACACGGACGGCGAACTGGCCTATATCCTTGCTCCGCAGCGTCTGGCTGTTGGCGACAGCGTCATCGCTGGTGCCAAGGTTGACGTGAAGCCGGGCAATGCCATGCCCTTCTCGGGCATGCCGATCGGGTCGATCGTCCACAACGTCGAGCTGAAGCCCGGCAAGGGCGGCCAATTGGCCCGCGCTGCTGGCACCTACGCTCAGTTCGTGGGTCGTGACGGTTCCTACGCTCAGATCCGCCTCTCGTCGGGCGAGTTGCGCATGGTGCGTCAGGAATGCATGGCCACCATCGGTGCCGTGTCGAACCCCGACAACTCGAACCAGAACTTTGGTAAAGCTGGCCGTATGCGTCACAAGGGCGTTCGCCCGACCGTTCGCGGCGTTGCCATGAACCCGATCGATCACCCGCATGGTGGTGGTGAAGGCCGGACCTCGGGTGGTCGTCACCCGGTTACCCCGTGGGGTAAAGGGACCAAGGGTAACAAGACCCGCAAGCCGAAGTCGTCGGACAGCCTGATTGTCCGGTCGCGTCACGCCAAGAAGAAAGGGCGCTAATCCATGGCACGTTCCATCTGGAAAGGCCCGTTCGTCGACGGCTATGTCTTGAAAAAGGCAGAGAACGCCAAGGCCTCGGGCAAGAACGAAGTGATCAAGATCTGGTCGCGTCGCTCCACCATCCTGCCGCAGTTCGTGGGCCTGACCTTTGCCGTCTATAACGGCAAAAAGCACGTCCCTGTTGCGGTGACCGAAGAAATGATCGGCCAAAAGTTCGGTGAATATTCGCCGACGCGGACCTATTACGGTCACGCTGCCGATAAAAAAGCCAAGAGGAAGTAAGCCATGGGTCAGGAAAAGAATCCGCGCCGCTTGGCGGACAACGAAGCGCAGGCGATTGCCCGCATGCTTCGCACCTCGCCGCAGAAACTGAACCTTGTCGCCGGTCTGATCCGCGGCAAGAAGGTGGAAAAGGCGCTTGCCGATCTGACCTTCTCCAAGCGCCGCATCGCCGGTGACGTGAAGAAGTGCCTGCAGTCGGCCATCGCCAATGCGGAAAACAACCACAATCTCGACGTTGACAGCCTTGTTGTCGCCGAAGCTTGGGTCGGTAAAAACCTGGTCATGAAGCGCGGTCGTCCGCGTGCCCGTGGCCGTTTCGGCAAGATCATGAAACCGTTCAGCGAGATCACCATCAAGCTGCGTCAAGTCGGGGAGTCTGCATAATGGGTCAGAAGGTAAACCCCATCGGGATGCGCCTCCAGGTCAACCGCACCTGGGACAGCCGCTGGTTCGCTGAATCGAAAGATTACGGCAACCTGCTGCTCGAAGACCTCAAGATGCGCGAATTCGTGCATGAAGAGTGCAAGGCCGCAGGCGTCAGCCGCGTGATCATCGAACGTCCGCACAAAAAGTGCCGTGTGACCATTCACACCGCACGTCCGGGCGTGATCATCGGCAAAAAAGGTGCTGACATTGAGACCCTTCGCAAGAAGCTCAATGCCTTCACCAAGTCGGAACTGCACCTGAACATCGTCGAAGTGCGCAAGCCGGAACTGGACGCTCAGCTTGTGGCTGAATCGATCGCCCAGCAGATGGAACGCCGCGTGTCCTTCCGTCGCGCCATGAAGCGTGGCGTGCAGAACGCGATGCGTATGGGTGCCCTTGGCATCCGTGTGAACGTGGCTGGCCGTCTGGGCGGCGCCGAAATCGCACGGACCGAATGGTATCGTGAAGGCCGCGTGCCTTTGCACACCCTGCGCGCCGACATCGACTATGCGCTGTCCGAAGCCATGACGCCCTATGGCATCATTGGTGTAAAGGTCTGGATCTTCAAAGGCGAAATCCTTGAGCATGATCCGCAGGCCCATGACCGTCGCCTTGCCGAAGCTGCTGATGGCCCCGCTCCGCGTGGTCCTCGCCGCGACCGCGAACGCGCGTAAGGAGGGAAAGTTATGCTGCAACCAAAGCGTACAAAATTCCGCAAGGCCTTTAAGGGCCGGATCCATGGCGAAGCCAAGGGCGGTTTCCTTCTGAACTTCGGTTCGTTTGCCCTCAAGGCGACCGAGCCGGAGCGTGTGTCGGCCCGTCAGATCGAAGCGGCCCGCCGCGCGATCACCCGCCACATGAAGCGTCAGGGCCGTGTTTGGATCCGTATTTTCCCGGATCTGCCGGTTTCCGCCAAACCCATCGAAGTTCGTATGGGTAAAGGTAAGGGTTCCACCGACCGTTGGGTGTCCAAGGTCAAGCCGGGCCGTATCATGTTCGAAGTGGACGGCGTTGCCGAATCCATCGCGCGTGAAGCCCTGCGTCTGGGCGCGATGAAGCTGCCGGTCACCACCCGCATCGTGGCCAAGGAAGACTGGTAAGGATTTGCCGCAAGGCAAACCCATGCGGTGAAACGAATTTTCGACGAAAATTCGCGGGCCGTCACCCGGTTAAGAACAAGAAAAACCCCCGGTGGAAACACCGGGTGTTTTTCATTTCAACATTGGTGGCACGTCACCCCTGCGGCGTCATCGCCTTGCGGCCCTTGGCACGCTCCAGCCCCAGCCTGCGCTCGCGCCAGATGATCAGGATCCCCGCCACAATCACAATTGTCGCGCCCAAAAGCATCGTCCACGTCGGCACCTCGGCAAAGACGAAATAGCCGATCAACAGTGCAAAGAGGATCGAGGCATAGTCAAAGGGCGCCACCAGCGAGGCATCCGCCTCGCGGTAGCTGGAGGTGAGCAAAATCTGCCCCACCCCGCCCAGAAAACCGGCCCCGACCAGCGTTGCGGCCTCGGTTGCCGTGGGGATCACCCAGCCAAAGGGCAGCGTGGCCAGCGACAGGATCGTCGCTGTCAGCGAAAACCAGAACACGATGGCGGATGTGTTTTCCGTCATCACCAGCTTGCGCACAAAGACCTGCGCCAGCGCGGCAAAGACCGCGCCCCCCAGAACCAGCATCGCGCCAAAGGCCTCGCGATGGCCGCTGGCCTCGCCCGATAGAATGGTCAGGCGCGGCGACAGCACGATCAAGACCCCCGTCAGCCCCATCGCCACCATGGCCAGCCGAAAGGCCCGCACATCCTCGCCCAGAAACATCGCGGCAAAGACCACCACCAACAGGGGCGCGGCATAGCCGATCGCCGTCACCTCCGGCAGCGGCAGATAGGCCAGCCCCGCAAAGCCCAATCCCATGGCCAGCGTCCCCATCAACCCGCGCCAGACATGGCCAATCGGATTTTTCGCGGTGAAGCCCGTGCGCAACTCATGCCGCCACGCCAGCCAGACCACGATCACCGGAATGGCAAAGGCCGAGCGGAAGAACACCGCCTGCCCCGCGGGCACATGCTGGGCCGTGGTCTTGATCATCGCCGACATCACGATGAACACCAGAACCGAGCCGAGTTTCAGGGCAATGCCGCGCAGGGGTCGCATTGGGGCTTCCATAGCCCCAGATGTTCCACCCTTCGCCCGGCGCTGCAAGAGGCTTGCGGCCAGCCGGGCCATGATGTTCCCTGAACCCAAAGGAGACCCGCCATGACCCTGCACCCGCCCAAAGCCGCCCTTGCCGACCGGATTGATCAGGGCAGGGGCCTCATGCCTGCCGATCTGGTGCTGAAGGGGGGCCGCGTGTTTGATCTTATCACCGGCGATCTCGTTGAAACCGACGTGGCGATCTGCGGCGATACCATCGTGGGGGTGTTTGGCCAGTATCAGGGTCGTCGTGAGGTGGACGTGGCAGGAAAGGTTCTGGTGCCGGGCTTCATCGACACCCATCTGCACATCGAAAGCAGCCTCGTCACCCCCTTTGAATTCGACCGCTGCGTCACGCCCCGTGGGGTGACGACGGCCATCTGCGACCCGCATGAAATTGCCAATGTTTGCGGTCTGGCAGGCATCCACTATTTCCTTGAGGCCAGCGCGCTTACGCTGATGGACATCCGGGTGCAGCTGTCGTCCTGCGTGCCCTCCACCCATATGGAGACCACCGGCGCGCGGCTCATGGCTGCCGATCTGGTGCCGCTCATGGACCATCCCCGGGTGATCGGTCTGGCGGAGTTCATGAACTACCCCGGTGTTCTGCACAAAGACCCCGGCTGCATGGACAAGCTTCAGGCCTTTCAGACCCGCCACATCGACGGCCACGCGCCGCTTTTGCGTGGGCATGACCTGAACGGCTATATCGCCGCCGGTATCCGCACCGAGCATGAGGCAACCACCCATGACGAGGGGTTGGAAAAGCTGCGCAAGGGCATGCGCGTGCTGATCCGCGAGGGGTCGGTGTCGAAAGACCTGCACGCGCTCGTGGGCCTCTTGACCGAACGGCACGCCCCTTACCTGTGCCTCTGCACCGATGACCGCAACCCATTGGACATTGCCGAACACGGCCATCTCGACTGGATCATCCGCACCGCCATCGCCCTTGGCGCGCCGCCCCTTGCCGTCTACCGCGCCGCCAGCCTTTCGGCGGCCGAGGCTTTCGGTCTCAAAGACCGCGGCCTGATCGCTCCGGGCAAACGCGCCGATATCGCGGTGATCGACAGCCTTGCAGGCTGTCATGTATCACAGGTTTTCGCAGGTGGGATCGAGGTGACCAAGGCCGCCTTTGACGCCCGGCCCACAATCCCGCCCGTGGCCCGCCACTCGGTCAAGGCACCCAAACTCGCCCCGCAGGACTTCCGCGCAGGCGGCAACCGGGCCGAAACCCCGGTGATCGGCATCCTGCCGGGCAAGATCATCACGCCCCATCTCACCTTCGACATCGCGCCCGAGGATGGCGACAAGAAGCCCGACCTTGCCCGCGACCTGATCCGCATCGCGGTGATCGAACGCCACGGGGTGAACGGCAACCGCGCCACCGGCTTTGTGCAGGGTTTCGGCCTTCAGCGCGGGGCCATCGCCTCCACCGTCTGCCATGACCATCACAACATCGCCGTTGTGGGGGTGGATTACGCCGACATGGCGCTCGCCGCCAATCGGTTGGGCGAGATCGAGGGCGGTTTCGTGGTGGCCCAAGGCGGCAAGATCCTTGCCGAACTCGCCCTGCCGGTGGCGGGGTTGATGAGCCTGAAACCCTTTGAGGCGGTGCATCAGGATCTGATCGCCCTGCGCGCCGCGGCAAAAAGCCTTGGCGTGGTGCTGGAAGAACCCTTCCTGCAACTGGCCTTCCTTGCCCTGCCGGTGATCCCGCACCTCAAGATCACTGATCACGGCATGGTCGATGTCGACCGCTTTGAGGTGATGCCCTAGGGCGCGCGCCCCCCATCCTCGCGGATCGTCAGCACCAACAGCCCACCCGCCGCAATCAGCGCCATTCCGGCCCATGTCCACAGGTCGGGCACTTCGCTAAAGAACACATAGCCCCAGAACACCACAAAGATCATGTAGCAGTAATCAAAGGTCGCAATCACCTCGGGGCGGGGCGATTGATAGGCCCGCGCCAGACCAATGGCGATGCCGATGATCAACACACAGAGCGCCCCGATCAGCGCCCAATCGCTGCCCGCCATGCTGTGCCACGGGCCAAAGATGAACCCTGCCCAATCGGGTGCTGCGACCACCCCGCGAACCGCGCCAATCGCCAGACCGAAGATCAGGCACAGGATGTTCAGCCACAGCGCAAGGATCAGCGCCGGCGTCTCGGCACATCTGGCCCGCGTCATCACGGCGGCGATGGCGTAGAATAGCGCCGCCGCGATGGGCATCAGGATCAGGGGCGTAAACCCGGCCGCAAATGGCCGCACAATCGCCAAGAGCCCGGCAAAGCCGATGGCGGTGGCCAGCCAATGCGCGGGCGTGATGCGCTGGCCCAAGACCAGCGCCGACAATCCCACAATGAAGAAGGGTGCGGTGTAAAAGGCCGCCCCCGCCAGCGCCATGTCGATCAGCGGCAAGACCGCGTAAAGGCACAGATACTGCACCACCAGTGCGGCGCTCCGCGCCGCGATCCACGCCGTGCCGGGCGGAAAGACTCGCCCCCGCGTGGCCACCAGCAGGATCGGCACCACGATCACCGAGCGCAAGACCCAGATCTGCCACAGCGTCATGCCCGAACTTGACAGCTTGATGATCGCATCGGTCAGCGCCATCGCAAAGACCGTGACGATGATGGTCCCCACCCCCTGAGGCAGGCCAAGGCGCAAAGGGGCTGCGGCGCGAAGTGCCACGGCTCAGGCCAGCGTCTTGGTCATCAGGATCCACTCAGTCGCGTCCACCCGCCAATCCCCTTTCACCACCGGGCGGCGGGCGACCTCGACATAGCCCTTGGCCGCATAAAGCCTACGGGCATCGGCATGTGTATCGGCTGCGATCAGGCTGATGATCCTGCGCCCCGTGGACCGCGTGATCGCCTCGGCCTCGGCCAAAAGCGCGCTGCCACAGCCTTGGCCGCGAAAGCCGTCATAGGTGGCCAGCACGTTCAGATACCACGACCCGGGCGCCAGCGCCTCCAACTCCAAAAGCGGCACAAAGACCGGCGGGGTATCGGGGGCAATGGGGCTGGGCTCATCCTCAGCCGGATAACCCAAAAGACAGGCCGCCACCGCGCCCTCCACCTCGACAAGCCAAGCGTTAGAATAGGAAAAACTCCCCGTCTCGCGCGCCGCACGCTCCATGCCATAGGCGATGGGGTCGCCCTCGGGCCCAACCGATTTGCGCCAAAAATGCATCGGCAGATCATCCGCCGCCATATTGATGAACCGCACCAGATCTGCGGCGTCGCTGGCCTTTGCCTTGCGGATCAGCATCATCATTCCCCTTTGCCCTTGGCGCGACAGAAACCAAAATCTTGGCCCGCTTGCAACCACCGGCGCTGCCGCCTACCACTGTGGCAAACCTGAACCTGATGAGGACCGACATGACCGACATGGTTTTCCGCTTTCCCGCCCCCGGCCCCGAGCCGATGACCACCGATCTTGAAGGTTGGACCAAGACCATCGGCACCCCCACGATGAAAACCTGGGTGCAGCACACCTCGATTGACGGCAGCGTCATCAGCGGCACATGGGAGGCCACCCCCGGCACTTGGCACGCGGTCTATAAATTCTACGAATTCGTCCACCTGATCGAAGGCCAGATCACCATCACCCCCGACGGCGGCGCCCCTTTAACCCTGACGCCGGGCGATGGTTTTGTGGTAGAGCCGGGCTTTTCCGGCACCTGGACCATCGAAAAGCCGGTGAAAAAACACTTCTGCATCAAGCTGAAAGAAGCGCACTCCGGCGCAACCCCCGGGGGCAAGGGGCGCGCCCTGTCCCCGGGCCGCTCTCATGTGGCGAAAACCGCATAACTCATGGCGAAAACAGCGCAGGCTTTCCCAGCACTTCGGCCTAGGTTCCGGGGAAAGCAGGAGGGCTGTTCATGCGCTATTCGGGGTTTCGCGTCATTGCTGAGGCATTGACCGGGCATAAGGGATGGAAGCCCGTCTGGCGCGATCCAACCCCGCAGGCCGAATATGACTATGTCATCGTCGGTGGCGGCGGGCATGGTCTGGCCACGGCCTATTATCTGGCCAAGGAATTCAAACAGGCCCGCATCGCGGTTTTGGAAAAGGGCTATCTCGGTGGCGGCAATGTGGGTCGCAACACCACGATCATCCGCTCGAACTATCTTCTGGATGGCAACGAACCCTTTTACGAGTTTTCGCTGAAACTCTGGGAAGGGTTGGAGCAGGACTTCAACTACAACGCCATGGTGTCGCAGCGCGGCATCATCAACCTGATCCACACCGATGCCCAGCGCGACGCCTTCACCCGGCGCGGCAATGGCATGATCCTGAACGGTGCGGATGCTGAGCTTTTGAACCGCGAACAGGTGCGGGCGATGTATCCCTTCCTGAATTTCGACAATGCCCGCTTCCCGATCAAAGGCGCGCTGATGCAGCGCCGGGGTGGCACGGTGCGCCATGATGCCGTGGCTTGGGGCTATGCGCGCGGGGCGGACCTGCGCGGGGTCGATCTGATCCAGAACTGCGAAGTCACCGGCATGCGCATCGAAAATGGCCGCATCCGGGGCGTGGAAACCACCCGCGGCTTTATCGGCGCGAAAAAGGTCGGCGTGGCCGTGGCCGGATCGTCGTCCAAGGTGATGGCCCATGCCGGCATGCGCCTGCCCATCGAAAGCCACGTCTTGCAGGCCTTCGTCTCCGAGGGGCTGAAACCCTTCATCGACGGGGTAATGACCTTTGGCGCCGGGCACTTCTACGTCTCGCAATCCGACAAGGGCGGGTTGGTGTTCGGCGGTGACATCGACGGCTACAACTCCTACGCCCAACGCGGCAACCTGCCGGTGATCGAGGACGTGGCCGAGGGCGGCATGGCCTTGATGCCCGCCATTGGCCGGGCGCGGCTTCTCCGCACTTGGGGCGGGATCATGGACATGTCGATGGACGGCTCGCCCATCATCGACAAGACCCATGTCGAGGGCCTCTATTTCAACGGCGGCTGGTGCTATGGCGGGTTCAAGGCGACCCCGGCCTCGGGCTGGTGCTTTGCCCATCTGATGGCCAAGGACGAACCCCACAAGACCGCCACGGCCTATCGCTTCGATCGCTTCCTCAAGGGGTTGATGATCGACGAAAAGGGCCAAGGCGCCCAGCCGAACCTGCATTGAGGGCACAGAGATGATCATCAACCACCCCATCCTTGGCCCCCGTGACGCGCAGGAATTCGTCTATCTCGGTGACGCCAATCTCATCAACCGCCCCGATGGCATGACAGCCGGGATCGAGGCGTTTCACGACTACCTCTACAACCGCGACAACCCCGCCGGGGAGCACCGCGAGCTGTGGTATCACGAACAGGGTGATCGGTCCTGGCTGGTGGTCACCCGCAACACCGTGACCCATGAAATCCTGAATGTGGAATTGGCCCGTGACGTGGCCCGCGCACAAGGTCGCAGCAAATGAGCCAGTCTAACCGAATTAATGGCGGCCAGATCGACCGCTCCAAGACCTTCCGCTTCACCTTTGACGGGCACAGCTACACCGGCCACCCCGGCGACACGCTGGCCTCGGCACTTCTGGCCAATGGCGTGCGGCTGATGGGGCGCAGCTTTAAATACCATCGCCCGCGCGGGCCGATCTCGGCAGGCTCCGAAGAGCCGAACGCGCTGGTGCATCTGCGCTCGGGCGCGCGGCAGGAACCGAACACCCGCGCCACGGTGGCCGAACTCTTCGATGGGCTGACGGCCACCTCGCAGAACGCTTGGCCCAGCCTCAAGCTGGACGCGATGGCGATCAACGACAAGCTGAACAGCTTTTTCACCGCCGGGTTCTACTACAAAACCTTCATGTGGCCCGCCGCCTTTTGGGAGAAGGTCTATGAGCCGATCATCCGCCGCGCGGCGGGTCTGGGTGCGCTGACCAAAGAAGAAGACCCCGACGAATATGACAAGGGCTTTGCCCACTGCGATCTTTTGATCATCGGGGCCGGGCCTGCTGGCCTGATGGCCGCGCTGACGGCAGGCCGTGCAGGCGCGCGGGTGATCTTGGCGGATGAAGATTTCCGCATGGGTGGCCGCCTGAATGCCGAAACCTTCGAAGTTGGCAGCATGGCCGGGGCTGATTGGGCCGCAGGCGTGGTGGCGGAACTCGCCGCGATGCCGAATGTGCGCCTGATGAACCGCACCACGATTGTCGGCGCCTTTGACCACGGCATCTATTCGGCGGTCGAGCGGGTGTCCGATCACCTACCCGTGCCGATGCCCGGCAAGCCGCGCCAGACGCTCTGGCGCATCTATTCCAAGCGGGCGATCCTCGCAGGCGGGGCCACCGAACGCCCCATCGCCTTTGAAAATAACGACCGCCCCGGCATCATGCTGGCGGGGGCCTTGCGCGCCTATGCCAACCGCTGGGGCGTGGCGGCAGGCGACCGGGTGGCGGTGTTCACCAACAACGATGACGGATTGCGGACAGCAAAAGACATGCAGGCCAAGGGCGTCGACGTCGCCGCCGTGATCGACAGCCGCGCGGGCGGTGATCTTCTGCCCGGCATCCGCCATCTGCAAGGCGCGCAGGTGGTGGATTCTTCGGGCCGTCTTGGCCTGAAATCCATCACCGTGCGCAGCGCGAATGGCCAGACCGAAACCATCGCCTGCACCGCTCTGGGTGTCTCGGGCGGCTGGAACCCCAACGTCAACATCACCTCGCACCACCGCTCGCGCCCCGAATGGCGCGAGGATATCTCGGCCTTCGTGCCGGGCACGGGTGGCCCTGCGGGCCTGACGGCGGCGGGTGCTGCCGGGGGCGATCTGTCAACCCATGGCGCGCTGCGCTCTGGTCAGGCACAGGCGCTGGCAGCGCTGGCCGATCTGGGGATCACCGCCAAGGCTGCCGATCTGCCACAGGCCGAAGATGCGCCGATCAACGTCTCGCCGCTGTGGTATGTGCATGAGGGCAAGGGCCGTGCCTGGATCGACCAGCAGAACGATGTGACGGTCAAAGATGTGAAGCTGGCCCATAAGGAAAACTTCACCAGCGTCGAGCATCTGAAACGCTACACCACCCTTGGCATGGCCACCGATCAGGGCAAGACCGGCAATGTTCTTGGCCTTGCCGTCATGGCCGAACTCACCGGCCAGTCGATCCCGGCCACCGGCACCACCATCTACCGCCCGCCCTATACGCCCGTCGCCATGGGCACGCTGGCGGGCCGGTCGCGCGGCAAGGAATTCAAACCCTTCCGCCTGACGCCCAGCCACAAATGGGCCTCGGAGCAGGGTGCCATCTTTGTCGAGGTCGGCAACTGGCTGCGCACGCAATGGGTGCCGAAACCGGGCGAAACCACCTGGCGCGAAAGCGTCGACCGCGAGGTTCTGGCCACCCGCCGCTCCGTCGGCATCTGCGATGTGACGACACTTGGCAAGATCGACATTCAAGGCACCGATGCCGGGGCCTTCTTGGACAAGGTCTATGCCAATACCTTCAGCACGCTGGCCGTGGGCAAATGCCGCTATGGCCTGATGCTGCGCGAGGACGGCATGGTGTTCGACGACGGCACCACCGCGCGCATGGGCGAGCATGAATTTGTCATGACCACCACCACCGCCAATGCGGTCACGGTGTTCCGCCATCTGGAATACTGCCGCCAATGCCTCTGGCCCGACATGGACGTGCAGATCATCTCGACCACCGAGGCTTGGGCGCAATTCTCGGTCGCGGGGCCGAATGCCCGCAAACTTCTGCAAAAACTCGTCGATCAAGACATCTCTGACGCCGCCTTCCCCTATATGGGCGCTGGCAATATCACCATTCAGGGCCTGCGCGGGCGGCTTTTCCGCATCTCCTTTAGTGGTGAACTCGCCTATGAAATCGCCGTGCCCACCCGCTATGGCGATGCGATGATCCGCAAGCTGATGGAGGCAGGGGCCGAGTTTGATGCCATCGTTTACGGCACCGAAGCCCTTGGCGTCATGCGCATCGAAAAGGGCCATGTGGCGGGGGGTGAGTTGAACGGCCAGTCCACCGCGCTGAACATGGGCTTGGGCAAGATGGTGTCGAAGAAGAAGGACAGCATCGGCATGGTGCTAAGCCAGCGCGAGGGCATGAACAGCCCCGAGGGCTATCGTCTGGTCGGCGTTAAGCCTGTGGACCCCAAGGCCAGCATCTCGGCGGGCAGCCATTTCATGGAAATCGGCGCGCCGGTGGAACTGGCCTCCGATGGCGGTTGGCTGACCTCCAAGGTCTATAGCCCGCATCTGGGCTGCGACATTGCGCTTGGCTATCTCAAGGCTGGCGATCAGAAGATCGGCCGCCGCATGCGCGCGGTAAACTTCCTGACCAAAACCGACACCGAGGTTGAAATCGTCAGCCCGCATTTCTTTGATCCTGAGGGGGAACGTCTTCGTGGCTAATCACTGGAAAAGCCTGACCGCCTTGGGGCATGACGCGGCGGAAACGGTCCAGATCGGGCCTTATAAGATTGTCGAACGCTTTGACGTCGCGCTGGCCTCTCTGGCGCTGCGCCGGGGGCAGGACAAGGCCTTTGAGGCGGCGGCGAAAAAGGCGGGGGTTCCTCTGCCCGACGCTTCGCGCCATGCGGCAGGCAAGGTCTACAGCGCCTTTTGGACCACGCCCGAGATGTGGCTGGTCGAGGCCTATTTCGCCACCCATGAAGACATCGTCGCCCATCTGAAACCCGCCTTTGGCGACAGCGCCTCGATCACCGAACAGACCGATGCCTGGGTGCGCTTCGATGTGTCGGGCGAGGGGCTTGTGGCGCTGTTTGAGCGGCTGACAAACCTTGATCTGGCAAACCTTCCCGATGGCTTTGCCAGCCGCACGGTGATGGAGCATCTCGGCGTCTACCTCATCCGCCATTCGGCGAATATGGTCGCGCTTTACGGCCCGCGCTCCTCGGCGCAGGGGCTTTTGCATGCCCTTGAGATCACCGCAAAGTCGGTGATCTAGCCGCGGTCGGTCTTGGTTCGTCTGACCATTGTGGTGCGGGTGGTTCCAGCGTCACATGCATGACGCAACGTCATGCATATCTGTCGCAGCTGCCCGGTCTTGATGAATGCGATGTTTCCTTATAGGAAAAATTCTCGTATGATTTGAGCCATAAGGCGAATGAGGCCCCGTCATGGAAGACCTGCCCGACACCTCCGTTTTGCCGCGCACCAAGCCGGCCTTTGACCAAGACCCGCACCGGGTGCGCGAGATCACCGAGCGCAACCTTGAGGCCGCGATTGGCCGCGAAGTTCGCAACTTTCGCCGCCAGCAGGGCATGACGGTGGCGGATCTTGCGGCGGTGACCGGTTTGTCCATCGGGATGCTCTCCAAGATCGAGAACGGCAACACCTCGCCCAGCCTGACCACGCTTCAGGTGCTGTCCCATGCCTTTTCCGTGCCCGTGACGGCGTTTTTCCGCAGCTATGAGGAACGGCGCGAGGCGCAGCACGTCAAGGCGGGCGCGCATCTTGAAATCGAACGGCGCGGCACGCGGGCAGGGCATCAATACAACCTTCTCGGCCATATCGGTTCCAACTCCTCGGGCGTGGTGGTCGAGCCCTATCTCATCACCCTGACCACCGAAAGCGACACCTTCCCCGCCTTTCAACACGAGGGGTTGGAACTGCTTTACATGCTGGAAGGCGAGGTCGATTACCGCCACGGCGACCAAGTCTATCCACTGAAACCGGGAGACACGCTGTTTTTCGATGCCGACGCGCCGCATGGGCCCGAAGTGCTGGTCAAACTCCCCGCGCGTTACCTGTCGATCATCTCCTATCCGCAGGGGTGAGGCGGATCAGAAAACAGTCCAGTGGACTGTTTTCCCGCCGAACGCCCGAGCACGCCTGCGAGGGCCGGAAGAGGCGGATCAGAAAACAGTCCAGTGGACTGTTTTCCTGGCCAGAACGCCCGAGCACACCTGCGAGGGCCGGGCCGTTCTTCGTCGCACGTTCGTGCGCTCATCGCTGGGCCGCGCTCCGATGAGGGTCGAAGACCCCGAAGAGGTCAGCGCCGATCGCGCTCCCAGATCGCGCGGCGCAGACGGGCTGTGCGATAGGCATCCATCATCGCAATCGCCCAGACAAACAGCGCCCCCGCCATCTTGCCGACGAAAGACACCTCAGGCGCGGCGGTTTTCAGCGTAAAGGCCCCCAAGAGCAGCGCGAAGAATACAAAGGTCAGCCCGCGCACGGGCTGGCGGTTCATCACTTGGCCCATGCCGGGCAAAAGCGTGGCGATTGCCAGCACAAGATGCGGGTGCGGGGGGGCTTTTGCAGCACTCATGGGACGGCCTTTGTCAGGGTTTGGCGCAGGGCCAAGAGGGTGTCGATCAAGGGGATCAGCCGTTCGGCCCCCAAGGGGGCCATGCCCACCTCAGAATCGCGGAAAATCAAGAACCGCCCCCGTTCGGCCTCATCGGCCAGGATCACAAGCCGCAAGCCTTTGGGTGAAATCACCAGTTCTTTCACCTTGGGATCGGCAAACACCGCCAGATGCGGCGCGATCAGCTCCAGCGGCGGCACGCCGCTGGCGTCATCGCTGCGCAGCCCAGTGCCGTCGGGCAGCAGGCTGGGGCAGGGCAGCGATTGCGGCAGGTTGGGAAAATGGGAAAACGGCTCGTTCCCAATGGGGCGGGCCATGATGTCGAGCGTAGCCCTCACCGGCATCGGCGCAGGCAGCGTCAGCATCACCCAAAGCGCGGGCAGCTTGCGAAAGGTCAGGCTGTCGGGGATGGCCTGCAAATCAAAGGCCGTCTCCTCCACATGGGCGGTGATCCGAGGAAAGCCGGTGGGCTCGATACGGGTGGTGACACGGGTGAAAAGGGGCATAACGCTGCGAAAATAGCCCGACCGCGCAGCTTTACGGGTCATATAGGCCGCAGCCGTTGTCCAAGCCAGCCAAAGGGCAGTTGCCCCAAGGGCGGCGGCAAGAAGGGAAAGAGAGGTCATCGGGCACTTTCAAGACGCTGGCCCGCCCATTGCAGGCGGGCCAGCGAGGAAGGGTCAATAGCCCTGCGGCTTTGGCCAAGGCATGGTGAACTGCGCACCACGGTTCACAAAGCGATAGCGCCAGAAGTGGAACCACAGCGACACCACGATGTAGAACCCGATCATCGCGACAAGCTGGGTGCCATAGCCCAAGAACACCGCAAAGAAGGTGATCCCGCACAGGCACAACAGCACAATCGCCGGGATCGGGTGGAACGGGTGTTCATAGCCGCGCTTGATAGTGCCCATGGGCCACTTCTTGCGGAACATCAGGATGTTCAGCGGCATGAAAGTATAGCCCAAAAGCCCAGACAGGATCGAGAAGGTGATCACCTGATCCAGCGGCGCGCCCAAGGCAAAGATCAGCGCGATCGGCACCAAGAACACAATGGCGCGATAGGGCGTGCGGTATTGCGGATGCACCGCGCCGAACCATGCGGGCAGATACTTGTCCCGACCCAGCGCAAACCATGCGCGCGAGGCATCGTTGATACAGCCATTGGCGCTGGCAAGGGTGGCAAACAGCGTGCCAAAGCCCAAGAACCACACCAGCGCATTTGATCCCGACAAGCGTGCGGTATCAAACAACGGCGCGACCGATCCGCTCACACCATCGCCCAGAAACTCCCACGGCAGCACGCCCGAACAGACATACCACGTCAACGTCGCGGCAATCAGCAGGGTCATGATCCCGGCCAGCGTGCCAAAGGGCAACGCGCGTGCAGGCGAGCGCACCTCTTCGGCGGCCTGCGTCGTGCCTTCGATGCCGAGATAGAACCACAGACCAAAGTGCATCGCCGCCAGAACGCCGATCCAACCATAGGGCAGCTCATGGCCCTCAAACAGCGCCGCATGCTGCATGATCCCGCCGCCCAGAATGCCGCTGGTCGACAAGAACAACACGATGATCGCACAAAAGGCGATGGCGGTGATGACAAGGTTAAAGGTCAGCGTCGCCAAAACCCCGCGATAGTTCAGCCAGGCCAGGAACATGATGACCAAGATGATGAACGGACGCTGATCCAACTCGCCACTATAGCCGGTCATCGTCGCCACGACCGAAATCAGATAGCCCGCCGTGATCGCATTGGCCGCCTCTAGCATGGTATAGGCGAACACAAGGTAAAGCCCGACGTTAAACGCCATCAGCGGGCCGATGATATGCTTGGCTTGGGTATACTGGCCCCCCGCCGCCGCAACGGTCGAGGTTACCTCGGAATCGATCATAGCCACGCAAGAATACAAGATCCCCGCGAACCAGCAGGCCATAAGGGCGGCATAGGCCCCGCCTTTGCCCACGGCAAAGTTCCAGCCCATATATTCGCCGACCAGAACGATACCAACGCCCAGCGCCCAAACATGGGCCGGGCCAAGAACGCGCAACAAACCAACCTTGGTGCCATGCGGCCCCATGCCGTCGCGCTCCGACGATGTGATGTCAAAATCTGCCATGATGCGTTTACCCTTTGTGGGATTCTTCGGTCATGGCCTCAAGCTCGCCTTCGCGCGAGGAGGTCAGGACATCTTCGGAATAGGTGCTGTCGGTCTTGAACCAATCCACCACCATGTGAAGGCCAAGCAGGGCCGCAAGACCCCAGGCCGCGTATTCGATGTAATTCCAGGTTTCCATCGCAGCCCCCTATTTATCGCCAAATTTTTCAGAGATCACTTCGCGGTATTCCACCTCTGAAAACTTCAGCATCAGGAAGTAATAGGCGACGATCACCGCGATCATCACCAAGAGCGCACCACCGGTGAAGCTATAGTCGAAACGGGCGAGAATGAGGTCATGCGCGGTTTCGGGGGTAAAGCCCAACGCCTCGTATTGCGTGGCTTGCGCGGCGTTTTGGCCCAGACTTTCCCATGTCGGATTCTCAACCGGGGTCTCCACGGTTTTCGCCGCACCCGCCAAATTCAGCCACAAAGGCACGAACAAGGCGCCCAGTGTCATGGTCACCAGCACGATCACATCAATGATTTGGCTGAATTTGCTTTGGGTTGGGGGGATATAATGGCTCATTCTTAGCGCCCCCGTGCTTCGTCAAGGAATTTGATATCAAGGCCATACATGAAATCGCGGTCCTCGCGATAATGACGCAGCATGGCCAGAATGGCGGCAGTGTTGAACAAAAGCACCACACCACCCGCGCAGAGCAACACGGTGCGTGCCGCGCTGGATGGGGCAAGATCCCAGGTGCCTATGGCGACGAAGATAATCGCAAACCACAGGCCAATCACGAACGCCCATGCCACAGAGACATCGCGTTTGTGCATCGCCTCAATCCGTTGATTTAGGTCAGACACGTTTCCCTCCCTTAGGCCCTTTTGCATTGCCGGGTCTCGCTGGGCCTCTCGCTGTTTCGCTCTCCGGCAAATTTGTTTTCTGTAGGGAAAGCGGGGTGCGGCAATCTGTCAAGCAAAACCTGCCCAAACTTTAGGCAATCGGAAAACTTTTCCCGATTAGGAAAAAAAGTTTCTTCACAGTTGATAGGTCGAATCTTCGGTGCTAGCGTCAGCGTCAAGCAAATCAAAAGGAGGCGAATCCATGTGCGGAATCGTTGGGTTGTTTTTGAAAGACCCAAAGCTTGAACCCCAGCTTGGGGCCATGTTGACAGACATGCTGATCACCATGACAGACCGCGGCCCGGATTCTGCCGGGATCGCGATTTATTCCTCAGCGGGCAAGGGGTTGGGCAAATTGACCGTCCAGTCCGCGCACCCTGAAAAGGACTTCAAGGGGCTGGATGGTGATCTGAAAGAAGCCATCGGCGCGCCTGTGGCGATGATCGTCAAATCCACCCATGCCGTGCTTGAGGTGCCCTTGGGTCAGCTGGACGCAGCCCGCTCGGCGGTGGCGCATCTGCGGCCGGGGATCAAGGTGATGTCTTCGGGCGAAAACATCGAGATTTTCAAAGAGGTGGGTTTGCCTAAAGATGTGGCAGCACGCTTTGAAGTGTCCAAGATGGCTGGAACCCACGGCATCGGCCACACCCGCATGGCTACCGAATCGGCCGTGACCACCATGGGCGCGCACCCGTTCTCGACCGGGCCGGATCAGTGCCTTGTCCACAACGGGAGCCTGTCGAATCACAACGGCGTTCGGCGCGAGCTGAAGCGTCTGGGCATGACCTTTGAAACCGAGAACGACACCGAGGTGGGCGCGGCCTTCATCAGCCACAAGCTGCAAACCGGCGAAACGCTGGGCAATGCGCTTGAGGCAACGCTGACCGATCTGGATGGCTTCTTCACCTTTGTCGTCGGCACCCACAACGGCTTTGGCGTGGTGCGCGATCCCATCGCTTGCAAGCCCGCTGTCATGGCCGAAACCGATCAATATGTGGCCTTCGGCAGCGAATACCGCGCGCTGGTCAACCTGCCGGGCATCGAAGACGCCCGCGTCTGGGAGCCCGAGCCCGCCACTGTATACTTCTGGGAGCGTTGAGAGAATGCAGACTTTCGATCTGGAAAAAGAGGGCCTGCGCGCGTTGAACTCCTCGCTGCACGAGCTGAAGGGTCAGACCAACATGACCTCGTGGGAGGTCATCAACCCCAAGGGTGCGCATGCCATTGCCGCCGGTGTCGATGCGCCGGTTGATATCACCGTGCGTGGCTCGACGGGCTATTACTGCGCGGGCATGAACAAGCAGGCGACGATTCGCATCAAAGGATCGGCCGGGCCGGGTGTTGCGGAAAACATGATGTCGGGCACCGTCATCATCGACGGTAATGCCAGCCAATATGCCGGGGCAACCGGGCGCGGTGGGCTTTTGGTGGTCAAAGGCAATGCCTCGTCGCGCTGCGGCGTGTCGATGAAAGGCATCGACATCGTGGTGCATGGCTCCATCGGCCATATGTCGGCCTTTATGGCGCAATCGGGCAATCTTGTTGTCTTGGGTGATGCCGGCGAAGCGCTGGGCGACAGCTTGTATGAAGCGCGTCTCTTTGTGCGCGGCTCGGTGAAATCGCTGGGTGCCGACTGCATCGAAAAAGAAATGCGCCCCGAACATCTGGCCCTCTTGGCCGATCTTCTCAAGCGCGGCGAAGCCGATGGCAAAGCCAAGCCCGAAGAGTTCAAGCGCTATGGCTCTGCCCGTAAACTTTACAACTTCAACATCGACAATGCGTCGGCCTACTGAGGCGAGAGAATGACCGAATTCCCCAAAACCCCGCCCCGTTTCTCGGCCACCTTCACCCCGGCGATCAACGCGGAAATCCGCCGGGCTGCGGCCTCTGGCATCTATGACATCCGTGGCGGCGGCACCAAGCGCCACCTGCCGCATTTCGATGACCTGCTGTTCCTTGGCGCCTCGATCTCGCGCTATCCCTTGGAAGGCTACCGCGAGAAATGCGCCACCGACGTCTGGCTCGGCACCCGCTTTGCGAAAAAGCCGATCCATCTGGACATTCCGATCACCATCGCAGGCATGAGCTTTGGCGCGCTTTCGGGTCCGGCCAAAGAGGCGCTGGGCCGTGGGGCTACGGCGGCTGGCACCTCGACCACCACCGGTGACGGCGGCATGACTGAAGAAGAGCGCGGCCATTCCAAAACGCTGGTCTATCAATATCTGCCCAGCCGCTACGGCATGAACCCCGACGATCTGCGCCGTGCAGACGCCATCGAGGTTGTGGTCGGCCAAGGCGCCAAACCCGGCGGCGGCGGTATGCTTTTGGGCCAGAAGATCTCGGATCGCGTGGCCAACATGCGCAACCTGCCCAAAGGGATTGACCAACGCTCGGCCTGCCGTCACCCTGACTGGACTGGCCCGGATGATCTGGAAATCAAGATCATGGAACTGCGCGAGATCACCGATTGGGAAAAGCCGATCTACGTCAAAGTGGGCGGCGCACGTCCCTACTATGACACGGCACTGGCGGTGAAGGCCGGGGCAGACGTTGTGGTGCTTGACGGTATGCAAGGCGGCACCGCGGCCACGCAGGATGTGTTCATCGAACATGTCGGTATGCCCATTCTGGCTTGCATCCCGCAGGCGGTAAAAGCGCTGCAAGACCTTGGCATGCACCGCAAGGTGCAGCTCATCGTCTCGGGCGGCATCCGCACCGGGGCCGATGTGGCCAAGGCCATGGCACTGGGCGCAGATGCCGTGGCCATCGGCACCGCCGCGCTGATTGCGCTGGGTGACAATGACCCGATGTGGGAGTCTGAATACCAAAAGCTCGGCACCACCGCCGATGCCTATGACGACTGGCACGAAGGCCGGGACCCGGCCGGTATCACCACCCAAGACCCCGAACTCTTCAAGCGGTTCGATCCGGTCCTCGGCGGTCGCCGGTTGAAGAACTACCTCAAGGTGATGACGCTCGAGGCGCAGACCATCGCGCGGGCCTGCGGCAAGAACCACCTGCACAATCTGGAACCGGAAGACCTGTGCTCGCTCACCATCGAAGCGGCGGCCATGGCGGGCGTGCCGCTGGCAGGCACCAACTGGATCCCTGGGCGGAATGGCGGCTTCTAAGCCGCCCCCCCTTTCCAAAAACATAAAGACGACAGGGAGTTTAAAATGGCGAAAGACCTTGCCAAATGGGCCAAGGATAAAGGCGTCAAGTATTTCATGGTGTCCTATACCGATCTCTTCGGTGGTCAGCGTGCGAAACTGGTGCCGGCTCAGGCGATCAATGACATGGCGGTGGACGGGGCTGGTTTTGCCGGCTTCGCCACCTGGCTTGATCTGACCCCGGCGCACCCCGACATGATGGCGGTGCCCGATCCAGAATCGGCCATCCAATTGCCGTGGAAGCGCGAGGTCGCTTGGCTCGCCTCCAACTGCGTGATGGAGGACAAGCCCTTGGCGCAGGCCCCGCGCAACGTGCTGCGCCGCCTGATCGACGAGGCTGCCAAGGATGGTCTGCGGGTGAAAACCGGGGTGGAGCCGGAGTTCTTCCTCCTCACCCCCGAAGGCGACAAAATCGCCGACCCCTACGACAACGCCGAAAAGCCCTGCTACGACCAGCAGGCCATGATGCGCCAATATGACTGCATCGCCGAGGTCTGCGACTACATGCTGGAACTGGGCTGGGAGGCCTACCAGAACGACCACGAGGACGCGACTGGCCAGTATGAAATGAACTGGAAGTATGACGACGTTCTGCAAACCGCCGACAAGCACAGCTTCTTCAAGTTCATGATGAAGTCGGTCGCCGAAAAGCACGGGTTGCGCGCCACCTTCATGCCCAAGCCCTTCAAGGGCCTCACCGGCTCGGGCTGCCACGCGCATATCTCGGTCTGGAGCTTGGACGGCAAGACCAACGCCTTTGCCGACAAGTCAAAGGAGTTGGGTCTGTCAGAACAGGGCCGCCATTTCCTCGGCGGGATCATGAAGCACGCAAGCGCGCTTGCCGCGATCTGCAACCCGACGGTCAACAGCTACAAGCGCATCAACGCGCCGCGCACCTCCTCGGGGGCCACTTGGGCACCGAACACCGTCACTTGGACCGGCAACAACCGCACCCACATGGTGCGCGTCCCCGGTCCGGGCCGGTTCGAACTGCGTCTGCCCGATGGCGCGGCCAACCCCTACCTGATGCAGGCTGTCATTCTTGCGGCCGGTCTCGATGGCGTGCGCTCCAAGGCCGACCCGGGCCGTCGCTATGACATCGACATGTATCAGATGGGCCATACGGTGAAGAACGCGCCGAAACTGCCCCTGAACCTGCTGGATGCCTTGCGCGAATACGACAAGGACAAGACGCTCAAATCCATGATGGGCGATGAGTTCTCGGTGGCCTTCCTCAAGCTGAAGCAAAAGGAATGGGACAGCTACGCCTCGCATTTCTCCAAGTGGGAAACCGAGAACACCCTCGATATCTAAGCCGAACCCCTGTGGCTTATTCCTGGGGCCCCGGAGAAATCCGGGGCCTTTCTTATTCCACCGGAAATTCCGGCCCTGCGATATGCACCGCCAAAAGGCAGCCGTTCGGCGTATAGGAATTGTGTTCTGTCCCGTCGCGGTAAAACACCAAATCCCCCGCCCGCAGCACGGTGCCATCGCTTTCGTGCAGCTCCCCCTCAAGGATCAAAAACTGCTCATGCCCGTTGTGGCGATGCCCGCGTGTCGTCATGCCGGCGGGCATGCGGTAAACGTGAAACCCGGTGCCCAGCTCTACCCCGTCATCCAGCTGCAACACCGAATCCCCCAGAGCCGCACCGTCGGGATAGACAAAGGGCGTGTAAGCGGCCGAGTGGATATTGGCGATTTTCCGGTCGGTGTGGGCGATGGGTTTCATGACATGTTTCCTCAGGAATTTTGCCTATGGGTGAACGATTTTTGATGCAAGTCAAGGCGCGCGGCGGCGCTTTGTGCTGTGCTTCTTCCCAAGACAAACATGATCGAAAGGAACATCGCCATGGCTATGAAAATTCTTTGCCCCACCGATGGCAGCGAACATGCCGAGGTCGGGCTGGCGCAGGCTATCGAACTGGCCAAACTTTCGGGCGCGCGGCTGACGGTCTGCGTGGTGAACATCGCCCATGGGGGCGCACGCGGGCCAACCATCAACCATTGGACCCCCGAAGAGGCCGCCGCGCTGATGTCTGCGGCCGAGGCCAAGGGCAAGGCCGCCGGTCTGGCCGATGTCGGCACCGCCGAACTTGTCGCGCGTGAGGCCGCGCCTGCGATCATCGCCTATGCCGACCAAAACGGCTATGACCACATCGTCATGGGCACCGGCGACAAACGCGGCGTCAAACGGCTGGTCCTTGGTTCGGTCGCAGCCGAGGTCTCGGGCCAGGCCCATTGCAGCGTGACGGTTGCCCGCTGAAAAAAATGGCATTTGCCCAAAAAAACCGCCCCAGGCCCAGCGCCTGAGGGGCGGTTTTAATTTTTCACAACAGGAATAAGATTTGACACAGGCGCAACTCGGATTCTAGCATCGCCGCCAAGGCAGCGCGCGAAACAATCTGCCAGAATCCAACAGCCGGAGGTGTCCATGAAGAAAAGAGTAGCCGTCATCGGTGCGGGTCCGTCAGGGCTTGCACAGTTGCGCGCGTTCCAATCGGCCAAGGCCAAGGGGGCCGATATCCCCGAGGTGGTATGCTTTGAAAAGCAGTCCAACTGGGGTGGTCTTTGGAACTACACATGGCGCACCGGCCTTGATGAACATGGCGAGCCTGTGCATTGCAGCATGTATCGCTATCTGTGGTCCAACGGCCCGAAAGAGGGCCTCGAATTCGCCGACTATTCCTTTGAAGAGCATTTCGGCAAACAGATCGCCAGCTATCCGCCGCGCGCCGTGCTGTTCGACTATATCGAAGGCCGGGTGAAAAAGGCAGGCGTCCGTGACTGGATCCGCTTCTCCTCGACCATCCGCATGGTCAAATACAACAAGGACAAGGGCAATTTCACCGTCACCGTGCATGACCTGAAAAAAGACAGCATGTATGACGAAGAGTTTGACCATGTCATCGTCGCCTCCGGTCACTTCTCGGTGCCGAACGTGCCCGAATACCCTGGCTTCGACAAATTCAACGGCCGCGTGCTGCACGCCCATGACTTCCGCGACGCGCGCGAGTTTGCGGGCAAGGATCTCTTGCTGCTGGGCTCCTCCTACTCGGCCGAGGATATCGGCTCACAGTGCTGGAAATACGGCGCCAAGTCGATCACGGTCGCCTATCGCAACGCGCCCATGGGCTTCAACTGGCCCGACAACTGGAAAGAAGTCCCGGCACTCGACCACATGGACGAGGACACCGCCTATTTCAAAGACGGCACCTCGAAAAAGGTCGATGCGGTCATCCTCTGCACTGGCTACAAGCACCACTTCCCCTTCCTGCCCGACGATCTGCGCCTGAAAACCGCCAACCGTCTGGCCACCGCCGACCTGTATAAAGGCGTGGCTTGGGTCCATAACCCCAAGCTCTTTTATGTCGGCATGCAGGACCAGTGGTTCACCTTCAACATGTTCGACGCCCAGGCTTGGTGGGTGCGCGATGCCATCATGGGCCGCATCGCCATTCCAACCGACAAGGCCGTGCTGCTGAAGGACGTGGCCGACCGCGTGGCGGGCGAGGATGCGGGCAAGGACGCCCATGACGCCATCCATTATCAGGGCGACTATGTGAAGGAACTGATCGCGGAAACCGACTATCCCTCCTTCGACGTCGACGGCGCCTGCGAAGCTTTCTTCGAGTGGAAAGACCACAAGAAGAAAGACATCATGGGCTTCCGCAACAACGCCTATAAGTCGGTCATCACCGGCACCATGGCACCCGTCCACCACACGCCGTGGAAAGACGCGCTGGAAGACTCGATGGAAAGCTATCTGCGCAACTGATCGCGCTGCGGCCGGTCCCCCTTGGGGGCCGGTCACCCCGTTTTGGTCGGGACGGCCCATTTTTTGCCCGATTCAGGGCATCAAGGGAAAAAAAATTTCTTACAGTTCAATATTTGCTTTGCGCTCACCCCCTTCTGCGGCAATCTGTCACAGCCTGGGGCTTCTCTTGCGGCCACCCGTCCGGCAACGTCAATCGCCTCTACTCTCTCTGTGGGCAATCCTTCTCGCAGAAAGCGCCAACAACAAGGAGATCCGATGAACACCGAAACAGTCCCATTCTTTGCCGAGCAGGTCACGCTCAATCAACTGGTTCAAAACCTCGTCTACGCCTCTGGCACGGTCGGCGCGATCATGGTCGTTGTCGGCCTTTTGCTGATCGATGCGGGAACCACCAGACGCGCCAACCTCTTCAACTCGACGATCGAAAAGACAGTCGGCTTTTTCATCGGCTTCACCACCTATTTCTTTATCGGCTTCGGCTTTTGGGCCGCGCAATACTACATCATGGCCGATGCAACGCTCACCGACAGCCTAAAGGACTGGTGGCTGGGCGGCGCCATGCTGAACGCTGTGGCGCAACATGTGGACCCGGCGGTATTTCCCGGCCTGAACACCTTCCAGATCTTCGTGTTCTTCCTCGCCTGCTTTGCGGGCATTTTGAACATGCTGTTCCACTTCGCCGTATCCGAGCGCATGACGGCCCGCGCCTATTATGTGTTTTCCGTCGTGGCGACCATCGCCTCGTCCATCCTCAGCTGGTTCACTTGGGGCTCGGTCGGTCCGCTGACCAACGCAGGCTTTCACGATTTCTTTGGCGTGGGCTTTGTCTATATGTTCCCCGCCGGCATGGCTTTGGCCGTGGTGCCCATGCTGCCGCGGCGGCCGGGCATGTTTGATCCGCATCCGAAAGTGCCGGGCTATTTTGCCCCCAGCATCGGGCTGGCCGCAGGTGGCTTGCTGACGATCTTTGCCGGCCTGCCGATGGTCATCATGTCTTGCCTGTTCTTCGTCGACCCCGAAGCCATGGCGGTGTCGGTGACCATGGCGACCACCTCGGTTGGCATCGCGCTGAACAACTATGCGCTGGCTTGGGCCGGAGGCGCCATGATGGGGGCCGTCCTGTCCTATGCGACCGGGAAATACGCCTATCTGCTGCTGGGCCCCTTGGCGGGCTATGTCGCCGGGGCCTCGGGCTTTGACGTCTATCAGCCTTGGCAGATGTTCGTAGTCGCACTGGGCGCGCCGCTTGTGTCCTATGCCGTCTACGAATTCATGCAAAAGCGCCGCATTGATGAGCACAAGCTGATCCCGCTTTTCGTGGGCGCTGGGGCCTATGGCATGATCGTGCTGGGCCTGTTCAAATCCGGCACGCCGCGCGGCGGCTATGTCGGGATCACCGAGGGCATCTATGCCTTCCAACATGGGGCCATCAGCCTTGGCATGCAGATCGCAGGGATCGTTGTCTGCATCGGTGCCGGGGCTGTCGTCGGTCTGGTCACCGCCTGGGTTTTGAAGGCGACGATCGGGATCGACGTCAGCGAACAGTATCTGGTCGAAGGCCAGGACAAGCTGCGCTGGGGCCTTGAGGATGACATGGTCACGCGTGAGGAGATCCGCTGAGGCGCAAAATAAAGCCAAAGCAATGTGAAAAAATTATCGGCCCGCAGGAAAACCCTGCGGGCCGATATGGTGATGCCAACCAAAAAAGGAGTTTCGGGGCCGATATTCCGCCCAGGCAGCGGCAAGACGAATTCGACACTTCAATCAATGCGGCGGGACAAACCTGCCGTGCTCTCAACAGGAGACAAGGGACATGACAACGGAACAAGGTTCGGGCCAAATGGTCCGGGCGCTAAGTTGGAAGGGCGCCTTCTGGGTTGCGGCAGGTGTGCCGCCATTGGTGCTTTTTTCAATCGGCGGGATCGCGGGGACTGTGGGGCAATATGCCTTTGTGGTCTGGATGCTGTCCATGCTCATGGGCTTTTCGCAAAGCTTTACCTATGCCGAAATGGCGGGGATGTTCGGCAACAAGTCGGGCGGCACATCGGTTTACGGCGCAACCGCCTGGCTGCGCTATGGCAAGTTGATCGCGCCCTTGTCGGTGTGGTGCAACTGGTTTGCATGGTCGCCGGTGCTCTCGCTCGGCTGTGCCATCGCGGCGGGCTATATTCTGAACGCGCTTTTCCCGATTCCCTTGGCCGAAAGCCAGCAGGTTCTGGATTGGGTCGCGGCGAATATCGCAAACTATACCGCAGAAACCCAATCGGTCGTTGATTACATCGCCGCCAATGCAGGCGTGACGGTGGATGACGCGATCAAGGCCGTTGCGGCAGCGGATGGCGTGGCCGCGCTGACCCCTTGGTTCCGCGTTTATGAAGCCTTCGCCCTGACCATTCCGGGCCTTGGCACGCTGCATTTCAACTCCACCTTCATCATCGGTGTAGTCTTGATGCTGGTTATCCTGATGATTCAGGAACGCGGCGTGGCGCAAACCGCCAATGCCCAGAAATGGCTGGCCATCATCGTTCTGGTGCCCCTGTTGCTGGTGGGTCTGGTGCCGATCTTCACCGGCTCGATCGACTGGATGAACGTCACCAACCTGATGCCGCCTGCGGCCTCGGAAAGCGGTGATTGGACCTTGGGCGGCTGGACGCTGTTCTTGGGCGGTATGTATATCGCCGCATGGTCGACCTACGGCTTTGAAACCGCGGTCTGCTATACGCGCGAATTGAAAGACCCCAAGCGCGACACCTTCCGCGCCATCTTTTACTCGGGCCTTCTGTGCACGATCTTCTTCTTCCTGATCCCCTTCTCGTTCCAAGGCTATCTGGGACAAGATGGCATGACCGAAGCCAGCATCGTTGAAGGCACAGGCGTGGGCGAAGCCTTGGGCAACATGATGGGCGGTGGCCCGGTTGTGACCCAGATCTTCGTGATCTTGATGATCATGGCGCTGTTTTTGGCGATCATGACCGCCATGGCCGGATCGTCGCGCACGCTCTATCAGGGCAGCCGTGACGGTTGGTTGCCGATCTTCTTGGGCAAGGTGAACAAGCACGGCGCACCGCGCAACGCGATGTGGACCGATGTGGCCTTCAACGTGTTCCTGCTGGCTCTGGCCTCGGATGCGGGCGGGTATTTCTACGTTCTGGCCATCTCGAACGTGGGCTACATCCTGTTCAACTTCCTGAACCTCAACGCAGGCTGGATCCACCGCATCGATTCGGCCCATATGGAGCGTCCTTGGAAAGCGCCGACATGGTTGATCGGGCTGAACACCTGCCTCGCCTTCGTCAACGCTCTGTTCCTCGGCGCCGGGGCCAAGGTCTGGGGCTATGAAAACGCGCTGTGGTCGGGTCTGATCTTTGCCTCCTTTATCTTTCCGGTGTTCTGGTATCGCCATTACATCGTGGACGGCGGCAAATTCCCGAAAGAAGCCTATGAGGACCTTGGCCTGCCCTATGGCGAGCTTGGGGCCCGCAAGGCAGGGATTCGGCCCTATCTGGCCTTGGTTCTGGGGGCTGCGGTGGTGCTTTGGGCCAACTGGTTCTTTGTGCTGCCGGGCTAAGTTCGCCCAGCAATCCTTGATCACAAAGGGGGCTGCGCAGGCGGCCCCCTTTTTTGGTGAAAAATGTTTTCTGCGAAGAAAATAAATTGCACTTCATTATTGATTTTCGTCGCGAAGCCTCACAAACTTGTCGAAAATAAACTGACTTCAGGGAGTCTGCACATGACCAATTCTTGGCGCTTTTCAACGCTGGGCGACCGCCATCGCGCACTGGGTTCGAATCTGGAGGACTGGTCGGGCATGGGCACCGCCTGGTCTTACGAAAAGGGCGATCCGGACGCGGAATATATGGCCATCCGCACCAAGGCGGGGCTGATGGATGTCTCGGGGCTGAAAAAGGTGCATATCACCGGCCATGCCGCCGCCCATGTGATTGAACGCGCCACCACGCGGAACATGGAAAAGCTGATGCCGGGCCGGGCGGTTTACGCCTGTATGCTGAACGACGCGGGCAAGTTCATTGATGACTGCGTGATCTACCGCATGGGGCCTGACAGCTTTATGGTCGTCCATGGCTCGGGGCAGGGGCATGAGCAGCTGACCATGGCCGCGATTGGCCGTGATGTCTCGATCCGCTTTGACGACAATCTGCATGACCTGTCGCTGCAAGGCCCGCTGGCCGTGGACTATCTGGAAAAGCACATTCCGGGCATCCGCAATCTGGCCTATTTCAGCCATATGGGCGCGAGCCTGTTTGGCAAGCCGATCACCATCTCCCGCACCGGATATACCGGCGAGCGCGGCTATGAGATCTTCTGCCGTGGCCAAGACGCGCCGATGATCTGGGACCGCATTTTGGAGGAAGGTGCTGCGATGGGCATCATCCCCTGCCGCTTTACCACGCTGGATATGCTGCGGACCGAATCCTATCTGCTGTTCTTCCCCTTCGACAATTCGGAAATGTATCCCTTCGAAAACGAAGGCCCCGGCGACACGCTGTGGGAACTGGGCCTTGATTTCACCGTCTCGCCCGGCAAGGTGGGCTTCCGTGGGGCCGAAGAGCATTACCGTTTGAAGGGCAAAGAGCGGTTCAAGATTTCCGGCATGATGCTGGAGGGCAAGAACGTGCCCGGCAATGGCGCGCCGGTGTTCAAGGGCGGCAAGCAGGTGGGGGTCGTGACCCAAGCCATGTATTCGCCGCTGCATGATTGGACCGTGGCCATCGCCCGCCTGCCGGTGGCTGACGCCAATAACGGCACCGCGCTTGAGGTTCGTTGCGGCACCCATGGGCCGATCAAAGGCAAATCGGCTGCGCTGCCCTTCTATGACGTCGATAAAAAGCGTCGCAGCGCACAGGGCTGACAGAGCCATCCCCCGCCGGGTGCTGCCCCGGCTTCGGAAGCCTCCGGCGGGGATATTTAAGAACAGATGAATGGGCAAAGTGCGGACCATATGACAAAGACCGAGTTTCCCCCTGCGATGATCAGCCGTCCGGTTTACGGCGTGCTGGAGCCGCGCCCGGGGGCCTTTCACCTGATCGTGGCAGATGGTGAGGGCGCCGAGGCGGTGGCGGATATGCTGGCCAAGGCCGATGACCCTGCTGCGATGCTGGCCAAAAGCCATATCCTTTACACCGCAGGCCCGAACGGCACCGACCAATGGGACAAGATCGACGCCTTGGGCGCCAAACAGGCGCAAAAGGCCGCTTCGATCCCGACGCTTTTGTTCCGTCTGGCCCGCGTCTTGCAAGATGCGCCGATGGGCACGCAGGTTTATCTGACCGGCACCGAGGGGCTGATGGGCCAAGCCGAGCGGGATGTCATGGCCTTGGGCTTTCCCCATGTCGATATTCAAAAGGAACATCGCGGATCAACCGTGCGGCGCGTGCAATGCGTGCATTGCAAGGGCATCACCGAGAACGTCAAGACCGACCCGTTCCAGTGCAGCCATTGCGGCTTGCACCTCTTCGTGCGCGACCATTACTCGCGCCGCTTGGCGGCCTTTCAGGGCGTCAACATTGATGCGGAAGACAAGGGGCAAATCCCCCCGGCGGTGGAGCGGTTCAAATGAGCGGTGGTGCAAAACTCAATGTCCGCGTGGCCGAGGTCGTGAAGGTCAACGATCTGATCGCCCGCTTTCGCTTTGTTGCCCGTGATGGCGGCGAATTGCCGGCCTTTTCCGGCGGCGCCCATACGGTCGTCGAGATGGACGACCACGGCACGCGGCGGCTGAACCCCTATTCGCTGATGTCCGACCCCGAGGATCGCTCGGGCTACGAGATTTCCGTGCGCCGCGATGATCAGGGGCGCGGCGGGTCGCTTTACATGCACCAACATGTCAAGCCGGGCATGGAGATGGTGCTGTCGCACCCGATGAACCTCTTTCCCTTGGACAACCGCGCGCGCAAGCATCTGTTTCTTGCCGGTGGCATCGGCATCACGCCGTTTCTGGCGATGATGCACCAGCTTGCGCGCTTTGGTGGCAAGTTTGAACTCCACTATGCCACCCGCAACCCCGGCCTTTGCGCCTATGGCGATGCGTTGAAGGCCGCCCATGGCGACCGCGTGAACCTTTATTTCGACGACATGGGCCAGCAGATGCCCTTGGCCGAGATCCTGTCCCGCCAGCCCATCGGCACGCATCTTTACTGTTGCGGGCCCAAGGGCATGCTGAATTGGGTGCGCGCCACGGCGGCGGCGGCGGGGATGCCCGAACATGCCGTGCATTTCGAGGAATTCACCGCCCCCGGCACAGGGGAGCGCTTTGAGGTGGAGCTGGCCACCTCTGGTAAGACCATTTCCGTCGGCCCCACGCAATCCTTGTTGGAGGCGATGGAGGCCGCCGGCGTCGATGCGCCCTATCTGTGCCGCGGCGGGGCCTGCGGGCAATGCGAATGCAACGTCCTCAAATGCGATGGCCAGATCGACCACCGCGATCATTGGCTGTCGCCCGAAGAAATGGCCAGCAATACCAAAATCATGCCCTGCGTCAGCCGCTTCACCGGCAAGACGCTTGTGATCGACCGATAGGAGCGACCGATGAGCCTTGATTTCAAATACGGCTTTGATGAGTTTTTCCGCGACGAGACCTATTGCGACGATTTCACCTATCGCAATTCGCCCGCCGCGATCCGCCGCTTTCCCTTCCCGTTTGACCGCGACGATTACATGTATTCGGTCAATATGGAGCCGCATGTGCCGGGGCGCAAAGGCTCGGTCTTTGAAAAGACCTTTGACGTCGATGAGCATTACCTGAGCGAGATGCGCGACCGTGCCCGCGTGCTGGCCAAAGACCCGCTGCGCTGCCAGTCCTTGCCGCATATGACGCTGGCCGGGTGGGATCTGTTGGAGCTGATCATGGAAACCAAGGCGCGGGAATATCCGCAGTGGTTTTCGCTGACCAAGGATGGCAACCATTGGAACTGGATCAACCGGCCCTTGGGGATTGATCAGAAGTTCACCTTCCTTGATGAATCGACCCTGCCTTATGGGCCGATGGAATACATCACCCGCCAGACCCAAGGCGATTTCACCTTGCAAGACGAACGCGAGGGCACGCTTTGGGTGGATGCGGGCATGGTGACGACGCAGGCCGACTGGTCGTTGGATTTCAACATTGGGATGAACTTTCACGAATGGCACGCCCCGGTGCCCTTGGCCCATGAAAAGGGCATCTTCGACCGGGCGCTGAAATTCCTTCTAAAGCTTCAGCATGGCGCGCCGGTGCGGCGTTACAACTGGACGATGACGGTCAATCCGCTCTTGGACACCGCGCCCGAGACCTACCCCGATTGGGGCCATATGCGCACCTTGCTGACCCAAGAGAACATGGGCCATATGATGCATCTGCGCGTGGAATTGCAGACGCTCTATCGGCTGCCGCGCTCCAATGCTATTTGCTTTGATATCCGCGCCTATCTGGGCAAGTTCGAAGAGCTGGTGACCGTGCCGAAATGGGGCCGCCGGCTGCACCGTGTGGTGCGTGATATTCACCCCGATCTGGCCGCCTACAAAGGTTTCTTGCGCAACCGCGAGGCCATGACTCAGTGGCTGTCGCAATATGACGATGGCGCACCCACCTCGCCCGGCTGGTGGCCCGAGGACTGAAAGGAAGAACGGACATGCCCACCGAAGGCCCCCTGCGTCTGGGTTTCCTGATGTTTCCGGGCTTCCCGATGGCTTGCCTGACCTCGGCCATCGAACCTTTGCGCGCGGCCAATGAAATCATGGGGCGGCGCGAGTTCTCATGGCGGCTGGTTGCAGAAACCCGCGCCCCGGTGCGCTCTTCTGCCGAAGTGCGGTTTGAACCCGATGTCACCCTTGCCGAGGTCGAGGGGCTGGATCAGCTTTATCTTATCTCGCCGCCCACCGCCGAATTCGCCGATCCGCGCCACAGCCCGGCGCGTCTGCGCTGGCTGGAACGCACCGGCCTGACGCTGGGCGCCTTTTCGGGTGGGATTTTCCCCTTGGCGCGTGCGGGGCTGATGGAGGGGCGCGGCTGTTCGGTTCATTGGTGCTATGAGGCCGCCTTCAAGGCCGAGTTTCCCGATGTTCGGGCCTCTGAGTCGGTGATCTTGCGGGAAAAGCGGCGCATCACGGCCTCGGGGTCGGGGGCGGTCTTTGACCTGATGCTGCGTCTGATCGAAGAACGTCTGGGCCGCCAATGCATGACCGAGGTGGCCTGCTGGTTCCAACATCCCTTTGTCCGCGACGAGGCGGCCAGCCAAAAGGTGCCCGTGGCCCGCAGCGCGGCCACCGCCGATCGGCTCTCCCCCCCGATCCGCGAGGCGATCCGGCTTTTCGAAACCCATATCGAAGACCCTCTGCGCATCCCCGATGTGGCGGCCGCAGTTGCCATGTCAGGCCGCCATTTTGAACGGCTGTTCAAGCGTGAAACCGGGCAAAGCCCGCTGCGCTATTACCGGCATATGCGCCTGTCCAAGGCGCGCCAGCGCGTGCTTTATTCCAACGATCCCTTGCGCGAGATTGCCGTCGCAGTCGGCTATCTGACACCCGCACCGATGGCGCGGCATTATCAGGAACTCTTTGGCGTCAGCCCAAAGGATGAACGCAGGCTCGCCTCTGGGCTGCACCGCTCGGTGCCTGCTGCGGCGGAATAAGCCGCAAGGATCGTCCAAAGCCCCCTCACCCCTGCGACGACAGCACCGCAATTCCGGTGAACACCGTGATGATCCCCAGCCATTGCGCCGGGCGCACCGCCTCATTCAGGATCTTCCACGCCAACAGGATCGTCAGCACCCCAAACAAAGACGAGCTGATGGCCGCATATTCCGGATTGGGCAGGCGGCCCGAAAAGGTGATCAGACTGATCGCCAAGGCATCCAGCACACCCATCGACGCCACCGCCCGGCCAACCCCCACCGGCATCCGCCGCGCCGCGCCACTGGCCAAAACCAGCGCAAAGACCGCCGCCAAAGCCACCAACCGCGTGACCGCGATCGAGGCCATTTCATCCCCCTGCCGCGCGCCCTCTTGGGCCAGCCAAAAGGTCGTGGCAAAGCCCACGGTTCCGGCCAGCGACCATAAAATCGCCTCGCCCATCCGTCGCCCCCGCATCGGACCATCCTCGGCATGACCGGTCAGCGCGACAATGGCGATCCCGCCGACAATCGCCAGAACGGCCATCATCTCCAGAACCGAAACCTCCGCCCCACCCAGCGCCGCAAAGCCAAGCGAGATCATCGGAAACGCACCAAGAATCGGTGCCACCAGCCGCACCGGCGCCAAGCTGAACGCCCGGTAAAGCCCGCCCATCCCCAAGACATAGGCCAGCCCCGCCGCGCCTGAAAAGCCGTAAGCTGGCCACGTCATGGCCGACCACTGTGCAATCAGCACCGTCGGCAGCGCCAAAGCCAGCGTTCCTGTGGCCAAAACTCCCAACATAATAGGCAAAATCGGCGTATCTTGCCCGATTTTGCGCACCATCAAATCATGCACCGCCCAAGCGCAAGCTGCCGTCAGGCCGCAGATCAATGCCAGCATTTTCGCGCCTTCCCCCAACGTGCCGCTTGTGCCACGCTTAAGCTGTGGCTATTCTTCTGAATGAACAAGTTTTAACCCCATTAAAACTTCTTGCAAGGGACGCCGATGCTCGACACCCCCTATCCCAGCGTCATTCCGGGGCCGCCGCGCCCTTCCCGCATCCTGACACCGCGCGATCTGGAACGCCACCACGGACGTGAGCGGCATGTGGTTCCCGGCGGCGGCGCCCTGATGCTGCGGCTTGGGGCAGGGGACCGGCTGACAGTGGTGAATGATGAGGGCGGCCAGATTGCCGAACTCGTCGCCGCCACGGGCACGGGCCGCATTGATGCGGCCCTTATTGGTCAGGCTTCGAACTCCGGGGCCGAGGGGCTCAAGGCCATGCTGGCCTTGGGCGATGCGGCGGGCGAGGGGATGGCGCGCCTGCGCCACGGCATCGCCGCCAAGGGCATTGATCTGGCCACTGCCGGGGCCTTGCGCCTTTTCGCCCCCGACACGCGCCCCGGCGCACGCGCCGAACTGACCGCGCTTGATGACGGCTGGCTGATCCTTGCCGCGCCGGGCCTGCCCATGGCGCCCGAGGCGCAGGATACCGCCACGCCGCTCACGCTCCACCTTCAGCGCGCCAAGCCGCGCGAGATGGGCAAGTTCGACCTGCCCGATCCCTTGGCCGAGCCGGTGCTTGACCTGCGCGTGAAATCGGCAACGGCGGAAAGCTATTTCGTCAAGGCGGGCGACTATATCCAGATCATCGACGTCGAAGGCCGCCAATGCACCGATTTCCAGTGCTTTGACGCCCGCAAACTCGACCGCGGCATCCAGCACGCGCTTGACGTCACCACCTCGCGCACGCTGATGGGCCATGCCTATTCGATGCCGGGCCTGCATTCGAAATACTTCGATCAAGATTGGGTGCCGCTGGTCGAAGTGGTGCAAGACACCGTCGGACGCCATGACGCCTTTGCCATGGCCTGCGCGTCGAAATATTACGACGACATCGGCTATCCCGGCCACGTCAACTGCTCCGACAATTTCAACGGCGCGCTGGCGAAACATGGGGTCGACGCGCGGCCCGGCTGGATGGCGGTGAACCTCTTTTTCAACACCAACATCGACGCCCATGGCGTGCTGATCTCCGATGAGCCTTGGTCGCGCCCCGGCGACTATGTCCTCTTCCGCGCGCTGACCGATATCGTCTGTGTCAACTCGGCCTGCCCCGATGACACCTCGCCCGCCAATGGCTGGTATCTCTCCGATATCCACGTCCGCACTTATCCGGGTGCCGAGAAATTCAGCCGTTCCATCGCCTATCGCCCCACCCCGGAGTCAGAGCCGAAGATGACCAAGGAAACCGCCTTCCATGCGCCGATCTCGGCCAAAACCCGCAACATGGTGGAATACAAGGGCTATTGGCTGGCCAATACCTATTCGCAAAACGGCGCGATCGAGGAATACTGGGCCTGCCGCGAAAAGGCCGTGGTCCTTGACCTCTCGCCCTTGCGCAAATTCGAAGTGACCGGCCCCGATGCCGAGGCGCTGATGCAATTCTGCCTGACGCGCGACATGAAAAAGCTGTCGGTCGGTCAGGTGGTCTATTCCGCCATGTGCTATGAACACGGCGGCATGATCGACGATGGCACCGTCTTCCGTCTGGGCAAGGATCAGTTCCGCTGGATCGGTGGCGATGATTATTCCGGCGTCTGGCTGCGTGAGCAGGCCGAAAAGCTGGGGCTCAAGGTGATGGTGCGCTCCTCGACCGACCAGATGCACAATCTGGCCGTTCAGGGCCCGAACAGCCGCGAGATCCTGCGCCGCATGATCTGGACCGCGCCGCATCAGCCAACGATTGACGAGCTTGGCTGGTTCCGCCTGACCGTGGGCCGCCTTGGCGGCCCATCAGGCGCGCCGGTGGTGGTGTCGCGCACCGGCTATACCGGCGAATTGGGCTTTGAGATTTTCTGCCACCCCAAGGATGGCCACGCGGTCTATGATGCGGTCTGGGCCAATGGCGGCGATCTGGGGCTGAAACCCATGGGCCTTGCCGCCCTTGATATGGTGCGCATCGAGGCCGGGCTGATCTTTGCCGGCTACGATTTCTCCGACCAGACCGACCCCTTCGAGGCCGGCATCGGCTTTACCGTGCCCCTGAAAACCAAGACCGACGATTTCATCGGCCGCGAGGCGCTGATCCGCCGCAAGGAAAACCCGATCCACAAATTCGTCGGCCTCGACATCGACGCCAATGTCGATGTCGGCCACGGCGACTGCCTGCATATCGGGCGCGCGCAGGTGGGGGTGGTGACCTCCTCCATGCGCTCGCCGCTTCTGGGCAAGAACATCGCCCTTGCGCGGGTCGATGTGGCCCATGCGGCGGTGGGCACCGAACTTGAGGTCGGCAAGCTTGACGGTCAGCAAAAGCGGCTTCCGGCGGTGATCGTGCCCCTGTCGCATTACGACCCCAAGAAAACCCGTCCACAAAGCTGACCCGGCCGCGTGGGCGGAATGTTGCAAACATTCCGGACCGGAGCCTGCGCGCAGGCTCCGAACCGATTTCTGTAAAGAAATCGGCTGCCTTGGGAGGGCGCTATGGAACCGATGATCGACCGCATGGGCGGCGAGGAAAAGGTCCACATGCTGGTGGACCATTTCTATGACCTGATCGAAACCCTGCCACAGGGCCGCGCGATCATGGAGATGCATCTAAAAGGCCACGGCCTGTCCCATGTCCGCCCCGCCCAGTTCGAGTTTCTCTGCGGCTTTTTCGGCGGGCGGCGCTATTACCACGAACGCCACGGCCACATGTCCTTGCGCGAAATCCACGCCCATGTGGAAATCCGCGCTCAGGATGCCGAGGATTGGCTTGCCGTGATGGACCGCGCGATGGGCGATGTCGGCGTTGACGAAGGCATCCGCGCGCAGCTTAACACCACCTTTCGCCGTGCGGCCTTGATGCTGGTGAATACCGACTGATCCGCTATTTCTCGGCCCAAGTATACAGGCAACGGCAGATGTCTGGCCCGACAGACAGGCAGGCATGTGGCATATTGCCATCGAAATGCACGCTGTCACCGGGGCCAAGACGCGCGGTTTCATAGCCCTCGGAATGAAAGGCCAATGCGCCCGACAGAACCAACAGCAGATCATCCGTCGGGTGGCTGTTCCACGGGCCAAAGGCCTCAATATCGGTCTGGCTAAAGGCGACAATGGCCGATTGGAACGACCGCCCTTTCAAGGTGGGGGCCAAGGGCCAAAGCTGATTGTTTGGATAGCTGACCCCCTCGCGCGGCGCCCCGGCGCGCTCAACCACCATTCTGCCCGACAAGGCAGGCGTATCGCTTTGCACAAGCTCTGACAGCTCAACCCCAAAGCCTTTGGCCAGTTTCAACAGCACCTCAAAGGTCGGAGAGAGCAGCCCGTTTTCAATCTTCGACAGGGTCGATCGGGCAACTCCGGCGCGATCCGCCAGATCCTGCTGGTTCCAATCCCGCGCATCACGCCAGCGCCGGATACGGGCGGCCAAGGCGGAATGCGCTTGCTCTTGGCGGGGGCGTTCTGTGATGGCCATGTTCTGATCCTGCGCCATTGACAGTTAAATGTTCCTATACGAACATTCCCATGTCAATCATATCGGGATTCTGGGCATGGCCAACACGTCTCAATCGCTTTTTGATCGCGGCATGAAAGTGCTGGTCGAAGGCGTCTCCTCCGCCTCGCGCGGGCCTGCCACCTTTGGCGGTGCGCCGCGCTACATGTCCCACGGGGTCGGCGCGCGGCTCTATGACGTAGACGGGCGCGAGTATATCGACTGGATGATGGCCTTTGGCGCGCTGCCCCTTGGCCATGCCCATCCAAAGGTGGTGGAAACCATCACCCGCGAGGTCGCCCGCGGCACCCATTTCGCCACCGCGCTGGAGGTTGAGGTTGAGGTGGCCGAGATGCTCGTCGCGCTTCTCCCCCATGTCGACAAGGTCCGCTTTGCCAACACCGGGACCGAGGCCGCGATGGCCGCCTTCCGCCTTGCGCGTGGGCACACGGGGCGGCGCAAGATCATCAAGTTCGAAGGCCATTATCACGGCTGGTGGGATGCGGTTCTCGTGAACACCAACCCCCTGCCGCCGACCATGCTCGGCCATCCGAACGACCCGATCCGTATCCCAGACTCGTCGGGTATCCCCGAGGAGGCGTGGAAAGACACCATCGTCGTGCGCTGGAACGATTTCGACGCGCTGGAACGCGCCATGGCGCTGCACGGGGCCGAGGCGGCTTGTGTCGTCACCGAAGGTGTGATGTCCAACATGGGGGTGATCCCGCCGAAACCGGGCTATCTCAACCGCATGCAAGAGCTTTGCCGCCAATACGGCGCGCTCTTTTACCTCGATGAAACCGTCACCGGCTTCCGCCTTGCCGCCGGCGGCGCGGCCGAGGTCTACGGCCTGACGCCCGACATCGTGACCTATGGCAAGGCGCTCGGTGGCGGCCTGCCCATGGCGATGATCGGCGGGCGGGCCGAGATCATGGCGGGCCTCGAATGGGGCAAGGTTCTGCATTTCGGCACCCATAACGCGGGCCGTCTGGCGCTGCATTTGACCAAGGTGATGCTGGAAACCATGCTGGCCGACAATCAGGCGGGCTTTGCCAAGATCAAGGATCTGGGCCTGACCATGGCCGCCGAAGTGCGCCGCGTTGCCAAGGCCAGCAATCGCCACGGCGTTGTCGTGCAAGGCGTGAATTCGATGTTCCAGATCTTCTTCACCGACAAGGAAGAGATCACCGATTTCCGCGATTTCTGCACCCATGTCGACCGCGCCAAGTTCCGCGACTTTGCCCTGCGGCTGATGGACAAGGGCATCTACATGAACCCCTCGGCCACGCTGCATTCGCTGTCCTCGATCGTCCATACCAAGGACGACATTGCGGCAACGGCGAAAGCCATGGCCGAGGTGCTGGAAGAGATGCCGTGAGGGTCGGCATCCTCGGCACCGGCAATCTCGCCGCCTATCTGGTGCAAGGCGCGCAAAAGGGCGGGCATCACTTTGTCCTCTCGCCACGCGGGCCGACCAAGGCCGCCGATCTTGCCGCGCGCTTTGGTTGTACCGTGGCCCCCGACAATCAGGCGGTGGTCGATGCCTGCGATCACATCCTCGTCTGCCTGCCCGCCGCCGAAGGGCTGACGCTGCTGCAGGGCCTCCGCTTTCGCCCGCGCCAAGAGGTCTGTTCGGCCATGGCCGGGGCCGCGCTCAAGGACCTGCGCGCCGCCAT